>CAVCDF010000108.1:0-71033 GCA_963600795.1 Anaerotignum sp.
CCCACCGCGGCGAACATCGACGCATAGAGAAGGTAACCGAGAATGAAGTAGATGAGGAACGAGACGACCAGTTTCGTCCACGGGATGTTCATCAAAGTGCTGCCCACGACGGACATCTCGCTCGGAGCGGCCTGGTCGGCGGACTCGACAGCGGCGGCGCCGGCGGCAGCCTGGTCAGAAGCGGCAGGAAGAACTCCGGTGAGGGACTGCATCTGCTCGGCGGAGACTCCCATCGTCTGGGCCATCATCTCAGGGTTGGAGGCGGAGAAGTTCTTCATCACATCCTCGCCAGCTATGGCGGTGGCTCCGGACACGAGAAGCATCGTCAGGACAATCCAGAGGAAGAACTGGGTCAGGGCCACAAGAGCGACACCGACTATCTTGCCGAACATCAGGTCCATAGCCTTGACCGATGAGATCAGCACCTCGACCACGCGGCTCGTCTTCTCCTCGATTACGCTGGACATCACCTGGCCTCCGAACATCATGATGAACATCCAGATGACGATGCCGAGCAGCATCGAAACAATCATATAGACACCTGATTCAGAGACAGTTTCATTGCCGTCATCATCAAGGGTATATTCAGTCAGGCTCACGTCCGAGCGGACTTCGTCCATGATCTGCGACAGGTTCTCGATGCCATAGCTCTGCACCCGGTATTCCTCAACGGCCTCATTGACCTCCGAAGAGACACGGCTCGAGAATTCAACTCCGAGCGGGTCTTTTGAATATGCCTGCACGCTCACCGTCTTCTTGACCGTGTCAAGCGGCGAGACGACCACCAGTACATCCTTCCCGACGGCCTCGAGATTGTTTTTCAGCGAATCAGGGTTCTGCGTGGAGAAATCCTCGAAACTGACTCGGTCGGTGTTTTCAAGATGGCCCATCACGATGCCGGAACGGTCGACGACGGCCACGCTCTGCTTCCTCTCCTTGGTACTGGACATTATATAGCCGAGAGCGACCATCGCGGCCGCGAACACGACCGGCACGATGATGGTCGTCACAAGGAACGACTTCTTCTTGACCCTTGTAAGGTACTCACGGGCGATAACAGTCTTTATTATTCTGAAATTCATAACTTTACACTCCTTCAGTCACAAGTTTTATGAATATGTCGTTCATCCTCGGGATAAGTTCCTTGAATGAATTGACCGTGATGTCCTGCTTCAGCAGGGCGGCGAGAGCCTCATTGCCGCGGACACCCTCCCCGAGAGTCAGCACGGCGGTGTGCCTGCCGGCGTTGTCCTCGTCAGAGAGGACTTTGAATATTCCGTCAGAGTCCTTGACCTTCTCCTCTCCGGTGTAGACCAGTTCGATGTTGCTGTTGCCGTACCGGTGGCGGATCTCGTCGACTCCTCCGGTGATCACAAGATGCGACTTGTTGATCAGGGCGATGTTGTCGCAGAGTTCCTCGACGGACTCCATGTTGTGGGTCGACAGGATGATGGTCGCACCCTCTTCCTTCAGCCTGAGGATCTCCCTGCGGATGATCTCAGCGTTGACCGGGTCGAAACCCGAGAACGGCTCGTCCAGAATCATCAGAGAAGGCTTGTGCACCACGGTCGTGATGAACTGGACCTTCTGGGCCATACCTTTGGAAAGTTCCTCGACCTTCTTCTTCCACCAGTCCTGGATTCCGAAGCGGACGAACCACTCCTTCAAGGCCTTGCGGGCGGCCGCGGCGCTCATTCCCTTGAGCTGGGCGAGGTACATAGCCTGCTCCCCTACCTCCATCTTGCGGTAAAGTCCCCTTTCCTCAGGCAGATAGCCGATTTTCTCGACATCGCTCTGGGTTATCGGACGGCCGTCGAAAAGGACCTCGCCTCCATTGGGGATGGTGATTCTGTTGATGATGCGGATGAGCGTGGTTTTGCCGGCTCCGTTAGGGCCGAGCAGACCGAATATCCCGCCTTTCGGGACACTCACGCTCACCTTGTCCAGCGCGACCTTCTCTCCGAAGTTCTTGCAGACCTCCTTGCATTCTATGATGTAATCGCTCATGGCTAATAATAGTAACTGATTATCGTTAAGTAAGTCATACACTAAGTATCCTGGCCGTCAGTTCGACCAGCAGTTCTCCCGGCGTCGCCTCGCCGGCCTCCCCGCCCTTGCCTTTGTAGTCATATTCGCAAAGCAGGGAAATCACTTCCAGGGCCTTGCGGACCGGGTAGTTGGCCACTGCGGTGTCATATTCCTTCCAGAAATATGGATTCACTCCCTGAAGGGCCGCGGCGGTGGCGGTCCTGTCGGGATAACGGTTCTTTTCCTTAAGCGCGCCGTACTTCAGAATTCTGGAGAAATGCGTGTACAAGGCGCTGACTGCCATCGGCATAGCGAACTTCGCGGCCTCGCCTATCCTGGCGGCAGTTCTGAGAGCCTTGGCACCGTTGCGAAGAGACAGTTCCTTGGTAAGTTCGAAGATGCTGAACTCTCGGCTGATGCCAACGTTCTTCTCTATGTCCGAAGAAGTCACCTGTCTTGCGCCCTCGGGAAGATTCTTGAGCAGTTTGTCGGTCTCGGCGACAATCCGGCTCAGGTCCGTACCGGCGGATTCAGCGAGCAGCGCAGCAGCGTCGGGAGCGATCTCGAGACCTCTCTTTGTGTAGTAGGAAGAAATCCAGGAAGGCATTTCATAGTCCCTCAACGCATTGGATTCCAGCACAACACCGTTCTTCAAGGACTGCTTGTACAGGGATTTCCTCTTGTCGGCGGACGCTCCGCGCATCAGGAGCACAAGCACCGTCGAATCGAGAGGCGCTTCGCAATAGACCGCCAGCTGCTCGAGATCGCGCATAGCCTGGGCATCCTTCACCACGACCAGCTGGCGCTCGGCCATCATAGGGAAACGTCTTGCGGCGGTTATCACGGTGTCCGCGTTCACGTCAGAGCCGTAGCAGACGGTCTCGTTGAAGTCCCTTGAAGCCTCGTCCAAAGCGTTCTCAATGACAGCATCGCAGACAAGGTCGGTGTAGTACGCCTCATCCCCCATCAGAAGATAGACGGGGGCGAACTTTCCGGACTTGATGTCGGAAAGGATCTCCGCGCAGCGGGCGTCGGCGTTGACTGTACCTTTGGCCATCGGGAATGTTGTTGGTAAATAATTCTAATACTTGAACTCCACTTCTTTGCGGATGTCGGCGGACGACGCGCCAACCAGAGCCTTGTAGGTGCCATTCTCAGCCACCCAGTCGTGTTTTGCCGCATCGAAATAGCTGATGGCGGCCTTGTCGAGGGTGACGGTCACGTCGCCTGTCTGTCCTGATTCAAGGAATATCTTGCCGAAACCCTTGAGTTCCTTCACAGGACGCTCGACAGCGCTTTCAGGAGCGCTCACATAGACCTGGACGATCTCCGCGCCGGCAACCGAGCCGGTGTTGGTCACAGGTACTGTGATCTTCAGCCCATTCCCGACAGAGCCGGTGACCTTCGGGTCACCATATTCAAAAGTGGTGTAGCTGAGGCCGTAGCCGAACGGGAAGGTCGGAGCGATGGTGTTGTGCTCGAACCAGCGGTAGCCGACGAATATGCCCTCGGAGTAGGTCTCGTCGTAGATGACAACGTCCTTGTTGCCCATCTTGACAGTGTCCTTGCGAGGGATGCCAGGGTACTGTTCCTCAGTCTGCACAGGGTAGTCGGCGAGAGTCTTTCCGATCGTGAACGGCAGCTTGCCTGAAGGGTTGACATCACCGGAAAGCACGTCGGCGAGGGAATGTCCCGCCTCGCTGCCGAGGTACCAGTCCTGGACGATGGCCGGGACCTCATCCACCCACGGCATCTGCACGGCTGTGCCAGAGATGTTGACCACCACCAGTTTGTTCGTAGCGGCCGCGAGAGCCTCGATGACGGCGTTCTGTGAATATGGCAGCTCGTAGGTTTCCCTGTCCGCTCCTTCGCAGTCCTGGCCTTTGCTCTTGTTCAGACCTCCGACGAAGATGACGCAGTCGGCGTCCTTGGCTGCGGCCACGGCGTCGGCTATAAGTTTCTCGGCCGTACGGGTCTCGCTGAGGTCCTGGCCGGTAGTCACACCGTCGAACTGGCCTCCGGTGTCACCGACATAGCCGCGCTCGTAGACGACCTCGGCGTCAGCGAACCGCTCACGGATTCCCTCAAGAGGAGAGATTTCGTATTTAACTTTCAATGAAGAACTTCCGCCACCGACAGTCATCATCTTGACTGCGTTCTCGCCCACTACAAGAATCTTCTTCGCATCCTTAATCGGAAGCAGACCGCCCTCGTTCTTGAGAAGGACAATACTCTCAGCTCCGATTTTTCTCGCTGCCGCCTTATGCTCCGGAGACACGAACGAACCGTAAGGACGGTTCCTGTCCATAACCGTGCGGAACATCAGCTTCAGCACCCTGCGGGCCTTGTTGTCCAGTTCCTCGGCACTGTACTTGCCGCTTTGTATGCCTCTGAGATAAGGTCCTGAGAGGTAGTAGTTTGCGTAGGCGTTGGAAGCCGACCAGGTCAGACCGTTGGTGAACGTGCCGAACTCCATGTCAAGTCCGTTGGCGGCGGCCGCATCGGTGTCATGCGCTCCGCCCCAGTCAGTGACGACCACGCCGTCGAAACCCCATTCGCCTTTCAGAATGCCGTTGAGGGTGTACTCGTTGTGGCAGCACCACTGGTTCTTGTACAGGTTGTAGGAACCCATTATGGCCCAGGCTCCGCCTTCCTGGACGGCAGCCTTGAAAGCCGGAAGATAGATTTCGTAAAGAGTCCTGTCGTCGACGCTCACATTGGTCGTGAACCTGTTGATTTCCTGATTGTTCAAAGCATAGTGCTTCACGCAGGAGGCCACTCCGTTGCTCTGCACTCCCTTCACGTACGGCACTACCATCCTGCTGGTCAGGTACGGATCCTCGCCGAAATATTCAAAGCTTCTTCCGTTGAGAGGGGTGCGGCAGATGTTGACTCCAGGTCCGAGCAGAACGTCCTTCTTGCGGTAGCGCGCCTCCTCGCCGATGCTCTTGCCGTAAAGTGCTGAAAGTTCGGGATTCCAGGAGGCCGCGAGGGCCGTCAGCGCAGGGAACGCCGTGCAGGAATCGCTTGTCCATCCGGCCTGGGACCACTTGTCCCACTGCACCTCTGCGCGGATGCCGTGAGGGCCGTCGCTGGTCCAGATCTCAGGGATTCCGAGACGAGGCACACCGGCAGAACTGAACTTCGACTGGGCGTGCAGGATAGCCACCTTCTCCTCGGCGGTCATCCTTGACAGAGCGTCTTCGACCCTCTCGTCTATGGTTTTCGTTTCATCAAGAAAGACAGGCCCGCCTTTTCCGGCGGCCTGTCTTCCAACATTCTTCTGCTGACCGCAGGCGACCGTTGCGGCCGCCAGGACCAGTCCCAAAAGCATTCTAAATCTTTTCATTATACTTCAAAAGCCTTTTCCTTTGTTCTTACAATCTTTTCCTTCATCAGATCGACAGCGGCGCTCACGGCATCTTCGAACGAGGTCGAGTTCCTCTCGATGACAAGATCCTGGCCGTAGGCCCTTGTCTGAATCTTGACATTCTTGTTGTCCGGCTCTTTGAGCAAAGATAAGGTAACGTCAAGTCCTTCAAGATGGTCGCTGAATCTGGAAAGTTTCGAGACCTTCTTCTCTACATAGTCGAGCAGTTTCTGGTCTGCGTCGAACTTCAGGGATTTTACTCTAATCTCCATTTTTACCTCCGCTTTTTGCCCGAGGATGGGCGTTAACATAAACTTTTTTGAGTTTCTCGATGGAATTGTGCGTATAGACCTGCGTCGCCGCCAGCGAGGAGTGGCCCAGGAGTTCCTTTATGGAATTGAGGTCGGCTCCTTCGTCCAGAAGGCCGGTGGCCAGTGAATGCCTCAATACGTGGGGAGACTTTCTCCCGGTGATGCTCCCGACCTGTCCCAGGCTGCTTTTCGTGACCCTTTCAATGAACATCGGATAGAGCTTTGAGCCCTTCGGCGTCACTGCAAGCGGTTCGTCCGCGGACCTTTTGCGTCCTTCCATCGTTTCAACCGATTGTAAATATAGGGATATTTCTTTACATAACGAAGAAATCAGCGGAATTTCTCTCACCTTGTCTCCTTTTCCCCTGACCTTCATCGTGCTGCGGCTGAAATCGACATCCCCTATCCGCAGTCCGATCAGTTCGGCGCGACGGATGCCGGTGTTGTAGAGAATGGAAATGATGAGTCTCGAGAGTCTTCTTGAATATGCCTGCTCGGATGTCCGGTCGTGTCCTAAGATGAGGGAGAGAGTTTCTTCGGAAGCGTCGCTTTCCGTCGAGGAGAAATATTCATTCATCGATTCCTCCCTGCAGAAAGACGGAAGACGCTTTTCGACCTTCGGTCTGGTCAGAATCCTGACCGGGTTGCTCTGCAGCAGGCCTTCCTTCACCAGCCATCTGCAGAATCCCGAGATCACCGACAGGTGCAGGTTGACTGTCCGAGGACACTCTTTCATTCCGTCCAGAAGCTGCACTTCGTAGCCTCTTATGACCTGCGGGACCAGCGACTCCAGCAGCAGGGCGTCATCCGCCGCGCCTGTCTTCCGGTTCCGCTCCCGGTCGCCGTCAGCCGCTCCGACACTTTCCGCCGCTCCGACGCTTTCCGCCGCTCCGACACTTTCCGCAAAGCGCCGCAGCACGTCCGAATACACCTCCCCTGTCCTCGCAGAATACCTGCGGACATTCTTGACGTAGGAAATATATCTTTCAATCAGCGTCTCCGCCATAGTCTGCAAGAATATTATATGTTCCGGTCACTATCACCTAGTCGAGCTTGTGCCAAATTACGATACAAGTGTCGAAAATTTATAAAAAATTTTCAGCTGCGGCGGAAGGTTTTGCCGAACGGGAGCAGGGAGAGGAGGGCGATCTTGAAATGCTGGACGCCGAACGGGATGCCGACGATGGTGATGCAGCAGATGAGGCCGAAAACGAGATGGGTCGCGGCAATCTCCCACCACCCGACAAGGATCCAGAGGACGTTCATACAGATGCTCAGACAACCTGTCGAATTCTCTCCCTCGACGACTTCCGTGCCGAAAGGCCAGAGGGAGAAGACGCCGAATTTCCAAAGCTGACAGCCGAACGGGATGCCAACGATGGTGATGCAGAAAAGCAGCCCGGTCAGGAAATATCCGAGCGAGACAAGAAGTCCGCCCAACACGAGCCATAGAATGTTGCCTATTATTTTCATAAAGTCTTGTTTTCTATCGATCAAACAATTATCTATCAATGAATGCTCAGACATCAGAACGCTTTGCGCTCAAGAACCTCCAGACACATACGGCCGTTGTGGTATGACATTTCCAGAAGCCGGCGCGGTCGTCCACCTTGTTCGGTGTGCCGTCGGCGCGCAGGCTCCAGTACCACTCCCCTTCCGGGCAGATGATGTGCCTGCGGATGAAATCCCATTCATTCCCGGCGGCTTCCAGCCATTTCTCCTCACCGGTCTTCTGGTACTGGTTCAGGCAGCCGACAACCGTCTCGGCCTGCACCCACCAGTGCCGGTCGGCATCACGCGCTGAAGTCGCGGGGTCATATTCATAAATCATTCCTCCGCCGGCGGTGAAACCCTCCATTGCAGCGGCGGCGACTTTGGCGCACACGGCCTTGACCTCCGCGGCCAGAACCTTGTCGCCCAGCACTTCAGCCGCCTCGTCCAGCAGCCACGAAGTCTCGATGTCGTGCCCGTAGGAAACGGCCGTGGAATGCGGAGTCCAATCGTCGCCGAAGAAGAGCCCCAGATGCCCGTCGGAACGGATGATCCTGTCAATGAATATCCTGATGAGTCCTCTGAGCCGTTCTCCGAGAGCCTCGTCCTTCCACACCCTGTAAAGGCCCGTGTAGCCCTCCAGGATGTGCAGATGGGTGTTCATCGTCTTGGAATCGTTCTGGTCCTTGTCGGAAAGACGCATATCCTCAATCACTCCCCACTCACGGGTGCAGGCCTCGATGTACCCCTCGCCGACAGGGTCGTAACTGTGCTCCTCGATGCAGCGGTAGAACGACTTCGCGAGTTCCAAAGCCTCCCGGCTGCCAGTGGCCCTTGAATATTCAGAAAGCCCGTAGATGGCGAAGGCGATGGCGTAGAACTGCTTCTTCGTGTCCTTAGGCTTGCCGTCCGCACCGAGGCTCCAGTACAGGCCGCCGTACTCTTTGTCGGTGAACCGGTCGCGAATCTCTCTGAAGGCCCTTTCAGCCGTGTCGAGATAGGCTTTCCTGCCGAGAACCCGATAGGCGGAAGAGAATGTCCAGAGAATGCGGGAGTTGAGAATCGCTCCCTTTTCCGCGCCCGGAACAAGGTTGCCCCCGCCGTCAATCCTTCCGTAGAAGCCGCCCGCATGGTCGGTCATCCTGTCCATCCAGAAAGGGAGTATGTCACCCTCCAGTTCTTTGAGAAACGATTGTCTTTCCATAGAGAAACTGTCTTGTCTATTTCTTCCTGCTCATCTTGAATTCGAGCACACCGCCGTCGATGATGTCCTGCTGGGTGAACTTCAAATCCTTGATTTCCTTTCCGTTAAGCTTCACCGACTTCACATAGATGGCATCGTCTGACTTCCTCGGAGCCTTCACCGTAAGCGTCTTGCCGCCCGGCAGATGGATAACGGACTCCGTGAAATGTGGAGAACCGATGACGAACCCGTCACCGCCGGCGTTGAACGGATAGAAGCCCATAGTCGAGAAGATGTACCACGATGACATCTGTCCGCAGTCGTCGTTGCCGGCATAGCCGTACGGCTTTTCGTTGTAGAACTTCACGCGCACCTCGTTCACGAGTTCCTGCGTGCGCCACGGCTGACCCGCATAATTGTAGAGATAGACGGTGTGGTGAGAAGGTTCGTTGCCGTGGGCATACTGGCCGATGAATCCGGAGGCGTTATGGTTCTGCTTGACGTCCTTGTTCACAACGGTGAAGTTCTCGTTCAGCTTCTTCACGAACCCTTCTTCACCGCCCATAAGGCTGACGAGAGCTTCAGGGTTCTGCGGCACGAACCACAGATACTGCCAGGCGTTGCCCTCAGTGAAGGCATAACCGCCGTTGGCTCCGTACTTGAATGGATCGAACGGACGCATGAAATTGCCGTCCGCGTCCTTCGGAGCGAAGAATCCGACCGTCGGATCCCAAAGATTGCGGTAGAATTCGGAACGCTTGTAGAACCGCTCGGCGTCTGCGGTCTTGCCGAGTTTCTTTGCGACGGCATACACGCACCAGTCATCGAAAGCCTGTTCGAGAGTGATGGAAACGGACTGAGTCTGGATAGGTTCAGGCATATAGCCGTATTTCTCCCAGACCTCGAAAGGCGAATTCTTGTGCGAAGTGGTTGAACTTTCCACCATAGCTTTGTAGGCCCTTTCGACATCGATGCCCGGGATTCCGGTCAGGATGGCGCGGGAAATCACCGGCATAGCGTGGTTGCCCACCATACAGTAGTTGTCCTGCCCCCAGAGATCCCAAATCGGCAGGTAGCCATATTCCTCCTGATGCAGAATCATGGAGTTTATCATATCGGCGGTGAGTTCGGGGAACAGCAGATTGTACAGAGGATGGGCGGCGCGGAAGGTGTCCCAGAGAGAGAAGGTGGAGTAATACTTCTTGCCGGCCGGCATCTGCTTGATTTCGAAAGTCGGAGTGACATAGCGTCCGTCGACGTCGCTTATCGCGTTAGGCTGGATCATAGTGTGGTAAAGACCGGTGTAGAATATCGTCTTGTCCACGTCGCTGCCGGTCACGTCAATCACCGCAAGCTGCTTCTCCCAGATGTCGTGGGCCGCCCTGCGGTAACCGTCGAAATCCCAGGATGTGCACTCGGCATTGAAGTTACGGCGCGCACCTTCGCTGTCAACCGCAGAAATGGAGACTTTTACCATTATCTGCTGACCTTTGCCGTCAAAGTGAAGCATGGCGCGCAGCTTGTCGCCGTTGGCCACCTTGGCTCCGTGCATGTTGAATTCATCATTGAATAGCGTATGGTTGGCGAAAGGCTTGGAAAACTCTGCACGGAAATACACCCGGCGCATGTTCACCCAACCTTGTATCAGGCGGTAACCCTCGATTGTATGGTCGTCCACGAAGCGTATCTGGCTCTGCAGTATGTGGTCGTCATCGTAAATCTGCTTCGTGAGGTCGAAAATGAAGTTCTGGCTCATTCCCGCCGGGAACGTGTAGCGGTGGATTCCGGTGTGTGCGGTGGCGGTCAGTTCAACCTTGATTCCGGTTTCCTTCAGTTTCACCCAATAGTAGCCGGGTTCCGCTCCTTCTTCAGAATGGGAGAAAGTCTGTGAATATTCATTGCCCTCGGAGAAGTCCGGGAGACTCTCAAGGTCGGTAGGCATAAGCGACACGTCGATCAGATCCGTGGCGCCGGTACCGCTCAGGTGGGTATGGGTGAAGCCGAAAATCCTGTCTTTGCTGTAGTCGTAGCCCGAGCATGGATCCCAGGAGACAAAGTACCTTGTGTCGGGACAAAGCTGCACATTGCCGAACGGCACGCACGCGCCCGGGAATGTCGCGCCGGCAAGCGCTCCGGTGCTGTCGGTCTGAGTGCCGATGAAAGGATTCACATACTTGGTGTGGTCATCCGCGGCAAGATTGACGCAGACTGACAGGCAAGCCAAAAGGAAGAAGACTTTTCTCATTTCGATATCGTGTAAATGGTTATTCAATCCACAAATTTAAGATTATTTGGTTAATAACGCACCGGATTGACGGCAAAAGCGGACGTGAACACAAAAAGAAAGCGGACAAACCGTCATTTCTGACAATTTGTCCGCTTTTGCTCCTCAAGTAGGACTTGAACCTACGACCCCCTGATTAACAGTCAGGTGCTCTAACCAACTGAGCTATTGAGGAATTTCCCAACCATCTTAGAGTGGTTGTCCTTTCGGGATTGCAAAGGTACAACAAAAACCCGTCTATGCAAATTTTTTTTGAGGTTTTTTACAAAAAACTTTAAATCGACGTTCCCTTGAACACTCTCGACTCGGAACGAGGGTAGATCTGGCCGCTGAGAGTGATCCTGTTGGAGTTGAACATCGGCTCGATGACCGCCGTGGCCGTGTTGGTGCCCTTAGGCAAGGTGATGGTGATGCGCGCGGAAATTGCGGCCCCCTGGACATTCATCGTGTAAGTGATCACCCCCTTCTTGCTGGTGCGGACCTTTATGTTGGATGCGCGGCCGTCAAGCGTAATGCCTCCGACACCGTTCGGGCCTCCGCCGTTGTAAGGAGCGACCTGCACGACGGCACAGTCATCGTAAAGGGAAATGAAGTTCGTGGTGCTCTGGACGAATGCCAGATTGCCGTACTTGAACACCAGCTTGTCCGCCTCCAGAACGAAATCCAGAGAATCAAGAGCCTTGACCGCATTGACGTAGGCTATCGAGTCCTGCTCCTGCTGAAGCCTTTTCTGGAGCGCCTTCAGAGCCTTGGCGTCAGCCTTGGCATTCACCGCAAGCGTGGAGTCTGTCTTGACACGGGCCCTTTCGATGGCCACCTTTTCAGATGAAGTGTATATGCGCTTTTCCGTCTGCGCGAATCCTGCGGTCACTGTCAGCAACAACAGGCACAATGATGTAAGCAGTGATTTCATGACAAATCCGATTAAAAAAACAAACCGGAGAGGACTGGAATCAAAGTATGTGCCATCGGCGCAGGATGCGGCCGACAAGTTTGCCTGACTCTATCAGAACCGCAGGAGCCACTGACAGCGCAGCGATCCAAAGCCACTGGGAGCCGGTCAGGGCTACAACGTGGAATATGCCTCTGACGCCCGGAATCAGCATTACGCCCAGCATAAGCACAAGCACGAAAGCGACAGAAATCCAGAGATATTTGTTCGTGAACAGATGATGCACGATCGCATTGTGTCCGGCACGGATGCAGAAAAGCACGCTAAGCTGTGAAAGAGCTACGACGGCGAACGACATTGTCATCGCGGCATTTTCAGACGTACGCGCACCGATGAAGTAGGCCAGCAGCGACAGGCCTGCTATCAGAAATCCGCGCATCATTGCCCCCACCGTGAATGATGCGGTCATTATTCCGGCATCGGGCCTGATAGGCTTGCGGTTCATTATTCCTTCTTCAGCCGTGTCAAATCCAAGAGCCAGAGCCGGGAGGCTGTCGGTCACCAGATTGATCCAGAGAATGTGTACAGGCAGCAGCGGAGACGGAAGATTGAACATCACGGCCACGAAAAGCAGCATCAGCTCGCCGAAATTCGTAGAAACCATGAACTTGACCGTCTTGACGACATTGTCGTAGATCCGCCGTCCTTCTTCCACGGAGGAAACTATGGTGGCGAAATTGTCGTCCGCCAGAACTACGTCCGCCGCTTCCTTGGCCACATCAGTACCGGTCACGCCCATAGCCACACCTATGTCCGCCAATTTAAGCGCCGGGGCATCATTCACGCCGTCCCCGGTCATCGCGACGACATTGCCCCTTTCCTTGAAAGCCTTGACGATACGCACCTTGTGTTCAGGAGACACCCTTGCGAAAACCGAAGCCGATGCAACGGCATCCCTAAGTTCCCCGTCAGTCATTTTCTCCAGTTCGGCGCCGGTCAGTGCAACATCGCCGTCTCGCATTATTCCAAGGCTCCGGGCTATTGCCATCGCCGTCACCTTGTGGTCGCCGGTAATCATCACCGGACGGATTCCGGCCCCGGCGCATTTTTCCACGGCAGCCTTCGCTTCCTCCCGGGGCGGATCGATCATTCCCACCATTCCGGCAAAAGCGAGTCCGCTCTCGGTGCATTCCTCTTCAGAAGCCACCTCCTTGCAAGCCATGCACAACACCCTCAACGCATTTTCAGCCATCTTCACATTGGCTCTTTCAAGACGTTTTCTGTCAGCATCGGTCAGAGGACGGACGGCACCGTCTTCGAATATCCTGTCGCACTTTTCCAGCAGTTCGTCAAAGCCGCCTTTGACGGCTACCAGAAAACCTCCGGCAATGGAGTGGACGGTGGTCATCCGCTTTCTTTCGGAATCAAAAGGAATTTCACCCACACGAGGATATTCCTTCTCGAGAATATCCTTTCTCAGTCCTTTGTCCAGGCCGAACCTGACAAGAGCCGTTTCGGTAGGATCGCCGATCGCTTCTCCGGAAACGTTGATTTCCGAGTCATTGCAAAGCACGGCCACACGGCACAGGACATCGGAATCAGCCGGAAAGGATTCAACGACGGTCATCTTGTTCTGCGTCAGAGTGCCTGTCTTGTCGGAGCATATGACACCGGTGCAGCCGAGCGTCTCGACCGAAGGCATATTCCTGACTATGGCATTGCGCTTCGCCAGCCTCTGCACTCCCACTGCAAGGACGATGGTGGACACTGCCGGCAACCCTTCAGGGATGGCCGCCGCCGCAAGGCTGACCGCCGTCATGAACATCGTTATGACATCGTGACCGTAAACCAGGCCGATGACAAAAATCAATCCGCAAAGAATCAGCGAAGCGTAGCCGAGGACCTTGCCGAGATGGTCGAGCCTGACCTGCAGAGGAGTCTTGAAATCAGGAACGGACTGTAACATCGCGGCGATTCTGCCCACTTCCGTACCGGTCCCGGTCCCGGTCACCACCCCCCTGCCTCGGCCATATGTTACGGAACAGGACTGGAACGCCATGTCAGTCCTGTCACCGACAGGCGCATCAGCCGTGATGCAGGCGGTGGATTTCTCCGCCGGCAGCGATTCACCGGTCAGAGCCGACTCCTGGATCTTGAGATTGACGGCTTCCGTAAGCCTGATGTCGGCCGGAACCGAGTCCCCGGATTCCAGTTCCACAATATCTCCAGGAACAAGGAAACGTGATTCGACCATCTGCAGTTTACCGTCCCTCACCACCTTGCAGTGCGGAGCCGACATTCTTTTCAGAGCGTCCAGCGACTTTTCCGCCTTGGATTCCTGAAATGTTCCTATGGCGGCATTGATCAGCACAATCGCCAGGATGATGATGGCATCGGTGAATCCTTCCCCTTCTATCATCCCGACCACACCTGAAACGATGCCGGCAAAAATCAACACGACGATGAGGAAACTTTTGAACTGGTTCAGGAATTTGGCCGCCAGACTTGTGTGCTTCGCCTGTGCGAATTCGTTCAGTCCGTACTCGAGAATTCTCTTCTCCGCTTCGGATGCGGTCAGACCTGTCTCAAGGTCGGTTCCGAGCTCCTTTTCGACTTCCTTTTCGGATAATTTGTAGTAATCTGCCATAACTGTTGAAAATGTCCGGCAAAGATGATGGTTTACCACAAGAAATTCGTTACATTTATCGGCGAAAATATTTATCAAATGTCGCATGGCGCACAACTCTGACTCAAGCATCGTCAACATAGACATCGCCAACCTCCAGGGCGGTGAGGCGACAGGAGAGTTCTATCTGAGCCGGTCAGGACTGAAAGACGCAGCCGGGTACCAAGGCAAATACTTCACCTTAAACGGAATAATGATGATCATCTGCAGGGACGATTCCGGCGGGACAGTCACGATAGACGGCAAAGCGTATTCATTGAAAAAAGGGAGCGTGGCGATTCTGCCGGAAAACCATATCCTGCGGTTGGGTGAGGATTCAGATCTCAGCGAAGACGGAGTGCTTGCAGTGACGATGGATTTCATTCTGGACATGCCGTCCCCAATCGACACGAACATATTCATCTATTCCCGATTCTCACCTGTTCTGAGCGTCAGCGAAGAGAAACTCTCAGACCTGTGGAGCTATTTCGACTTCATCGGAAAGGAACTGCTTGAAAGCGGCAGGCACCGGCAGGCAATAATAAAGGCTTTGATCTACGCCCTTCTGCTGGAAATCACGGCTGAATACGAGGACCGTTTTCATCTGGGCGGAACCAGGGAGATAAAGTCAGAAAATCTGCCGGACAAGTTCTTCCGCCTGCTTGCGGCTAATTTCCGAAGCCAAAGAAGCGTTTCCTGGTACGCCGGACAGCTAAACCTGACGCCTAAGTACCTGTCGACCGCCGTGAAGGGAATCACAGGAAGGCCGGTGCTGGACTGGATTCACGAGGCTGTGGTCATAGAGGCGAAAATGCTTCTGAAGACCACCGACAGAACTGTTCAGGAGATTTCCGACCACCTCGGCTTTTCCAGCGCCTCCGCCTTTGTCCAGTTCTTCAGGAAGCACAACGGGACTACGCCGGGCGCAATAAGGTGACGCTATTCCACTGACTTGGCAGACGGCCTGGCCTTGCTGGCGATGATGGTGATGACAGCGGTGAGAATCAACACGATGCCGACGGCGAGGTTGACCGTCATAGTTTCCTTGAAGACAGTCAGTCCGATGATCACTGCGGTAAGCGGCTCCAGAGCCCCCATGATTGCAGTCGGGGTGGAACCGATTATCCTCACGGCGATGCCCATCGAGACGAGGGATATCACGCTCGGCACTATGGCCAGCATCAGGGCGAATCCCCATTCGCGGGCCGTGACAAGCGGCATAAGGTGACGCTCGGGGGAAGTGAACGAAAAGGCCACGATCGACAGGGCGCAGACCATCAGCACATAGAGGCTCAGCTTCATCGCTGACATGTTCAGACGGTGGATCGTCGCCCTGTGGGGTACGGGAATATATTTGGTCAGCCGGTTGTGCGTGTTCTTGAGCTCCGACTCAGGAGCCGACGCCCTGTTGGCGACGATTATGTACAAGGCATAACTCAGAGCGGAAACCATCACGAGAAGGACGCCGACCGTGCTGAGGACAGTCTCCCCGTCGCCTTTGTAAAGCAGCACCACTCCAATCAGCGAAAGGACTATCGCAACGGCGGTTGATCCGGTGATCTTTTCTCCGTACAGCACCGCCATCAGAACTGCGGTCATCACAGGATAGACGAACAGCAGCGAACAGGCCACTCCGCTGTCCATATACAGGAAACTGCAGTACAGAGTCAGCGACGAGACCACGAACATCAGTCCAAGCCAGACAAGGGTCACGAGTTCACCCTTGCTGACCCTGAAAGACTCGTACCGGGCCGCTTCTCCGGCCGGTTTTCTTTTCGCCAGCCAGACCTTCACCGCCATAATTCCGGCGATTATCACGAACGCAAGCCCGTACCGGTAAAACAGCACGGACTCGACATTGAGTCCCTCTTCGTAAAGATATTTCGCACCCAAAGGATTCACACCGTAACTGACCGCGGCCAGAATCCCGAAAAAGAAGCCTTTGGCTTTGCTCTCCTTTCCAACAGCCATAAATCTGACAATGAATGTTACCGGAATCAGTCTTCCGTTTCCGGATCGGCGATGATGGTCGTACCGCCGGAAAGCGCCGAGGCAGAGGTGATCACTACCCTGGAGACTCCGGAATTGATGGCCTCGAAGGCGTTCTGAAGTTTCGGGATCATTCCCTCCGAGATCGTTCCGTCAGCGACCATCGGCTCGAAATCCGAACTTGTGATCGTCGGGATTACGCTCGCTGGGTCGTCAAGGTCTTTCATCACGCCCGGAGTGGACGAGCAGAAAGTCAGGGTCACATCATAGACAGAGGCCAGGGCGCGGGCGACCGACGAAGCGATCGTGTCGGCGTTGGTGTTCAGCATAGTGCCTTCCTTGTCGTGGGTGAGCGGGGCCAGCACTGGCACGGCACCGACTTCAAGGAGCGACTCCAAGGCCTTGGCGTTGACGTACTTGACATCGCCGACAAAGCCGAAATTGATCGGCCTGACAGGCCTGCGGACGCTCATTATGAGATTGAGGTCGGCTCCGGTGAGTCCGACGGCGTTGATTCCGAGAGCCTGGAGACGGGCGACGAGGTTCTTGTTGACAAGTCCTCCGTAGACCATTGTCACGACCTTGAGCATCTCGGCGCTGGTGATCCTGCGGCCGTCGATCATCTGGGTCTCGACACCCAGTTTCCCGGCCACCTCAGTGGCGATCTTGCCGCCCCCGTGGACAAGAATCTTCTTGCCCTTTAGAGACGAAAACGACATCAGAAGTGCCTGCAGAGAGTCTTCCTTCTCCACAATGGCGCCTCCGACCTTGATTATGTTCAGAGATTCCTTTATCATAGATGTCCTATTTAAGGTCCTCAAGCATCCTCTTCATCACGACCTGGGCGGAAACCACACGGTTGGCGGCCTCCGGAATCACGATGCTGCGAGGCGAATCGATGACCTCGTCGGTCACGATCATATTCCTGCGCACCGGCAGGCAGTGCATGAAGTAAGCGTTGTTGGTGACGGCCATCTGCCTTGCGCCGACGGTCCAGGCGCGGTCCTGGCTGAGAATCTGGCCATAGTGCGAGACTGAGGACCAGTTCTTCGCGTAGATGAAGTCTGCTCCCTCGAAGGCCTTCATCTGGTCGTACTCGACGCAGGCGTTCCCGACGAAGCGAGGGTCCAGCTCATAGCCTTCCGGCTGGGTGATTACGAAGTCCACATCGGCGGCGTTCATCCACTCCGCGAAGGAGTTAGGCACGGCCTGAGGCAGCGCGCGAGGATGAGGGGCCCAGGTCAGGACCACCTTCGGACGGGCCACGGTCTTATATTCATTGATGGTGATGAGGTCCGCGAAGGCCTGGCAAGGGTGCACAGTGGCCGATTCGAGGCTGATGACAGGCTTGCCGGAGTACTCGATGAACTGGCGGAGGATCGTCTCGTTGTAGTCGAACTCCTTGTCTTTCAGACCCGCGAACGAGCGGACTCCGATTAGGTCGCAGTAACTGCCGATTACAGGGATGGCCTCCCGCAGATGCTCAGGCTTGTCGCCGTCCATTATGACTCCCATCTCGGTCTCGAGTTTCCAGCTGTCACCGTTGACGTTCAGCACGATGGAGTTCATCCCGAGGTTCATCGCCGCCTTCTGGCTGCTGAGCCTTGTGCGCAGGCTGCTGTTGAAGAAAATCAGGATGATGGTCTTGTTCCTGCCCAACTCCTGCCAGGCGAACGGAGTCGCCTTGACCTGCTTAGCCTCTTCGAGCGCCTTTCCAAGGTCGCCTATGTCACTTACGTGGAAAAAACTTCTCATAACTACAGTACCTCTTTCAATGCGTTGATGAATATGTCGACGTCGGCCTTGGTCAGCGTCAGCGGGGCGAGAAGACGGATCATGTTCTTGCCGGACACGCCGGTGAACACGTGCTTCTCGTAGAGCAGACGGCCTCTTATTTCGGCGATCGGCTCGTTGAACTCGATGCCGACCATAAGTCCGCGGCCACGCACCTCCTTGATCCTCGGCGAAGCCGGAATCGAAGCCTTGAGGTACTCGCCGACCTCATAGGCGTTCTGCACAAGATTCTCTTCCTTGAATATGTCGGCGACCGCGTTGGCTGCGGCCATCGCAAGGTAGTTGCCGCCGAATGTGGTGCCGAGCATTCCCTTGGTGGCCTCGAACTCAGGCGAGATCAGCACCCCGCCGATCGGGAAGCCGTTGGCCATTCCCTTAGCCATCGTGACGATGTCAGGCACGATTCCGGCCCACTGGTGGGCGAAGAACCGGCCGCTGCGGCCGTAACCGCTCTGGATCTCGTCGAGGATAAGCACCACGCCGGCCTCCTTGGTCACCTGACGCAGGTCGCGCAGGAACTGGTCGTCAGGAATAACGATGCCGCCGACTCCCTGGATGCCCTCGATGATCACCGCTGCCACATCTCCCTTGGAGATTTCAGCCTTCACGGCCTCTATGTCATTGAGAGGCAGGAAGACGACATTGTGGTGCGAGTTGAACGGAGAGGTGTATTTAGGGTTGTCGGTGACGGCCACGGCTCCGGAGGTTCTTCCGTGGAAGGCTCCCTTGAACGCGATCACCTTGTCCTTGCCGGTGTGGAAGGAAGCGAGTTTGAGGGCGTTCTCATTGGCCTCGGCTCCAGAGTTGATCAGGAACAGGGAATAGTCCTGCAGACCGGAGAGTTCTCCGATCTTCCTGGCCAGTTCCACCTGGAGAGGATTCTTCACGCTGTTGGAGTAGAATCCGATCTTGCCGAGCTGGTCGGTTATGGCGGCGACATACTTCGGATGGCAGTGGCCTACCGAGATCACCGCATGGCCTCCGTAGAGGTCAAGATACTCCTGTCCTTTGTCGTCCCAGATGCGGGTGCCCTTCGCTTTGACCGGAGTCACGTCAAAGAGGGAATATACGTCGAATAAGTTCATTGTCTGTTTTGTTTTTCAGTCACGGTCCCCCGCTGTTCCACAGCCCGGAGACTAGAAACGCGTGGCCTTCAGATGGAGGCCGGTGTCTTCAGGAAGGCCGAAGACAAGGTTCAGGTTCTCGACCGCCTGGCCGGAAGCTCCCTTGACAAGGTTGTCGATGACGCTGACAACGTGCAGCTTGCGTCCGTGCTTGCGGACATTCAGCACGCACTTGTTGGTGTTCACCACCATCTTGAGGTCCGGGTTGGTGTCGATTACGTGGACGAAAGGCTCGTCCTTGTAGTAGTCCTTGTACAAAGCCACAGCCTCCTCTTCGCTGAGGTCGCAGTCGAAATAGACCGAGGCCAGGATGCCGCGGGGGAAGTCGCCCCTCACCGGAACGAAGTTCAGTTCACCGCCGAAACTCGGGGCGAGAGTGTGCAGGGTCTCCCCTATCTCGCCGAGATGCTGATGGGTGAACGGCTTGTAGACGGAAAGGTTGTTGGCTCTCCAGCTGAAGTGCGTGGTCTCGGACGGGGCCTGTCCCGCGCCGGTCGAGCCGGTGATTCCGGTCACGTGCACCTCAGGCAGAATGTCAGCCTTGGCGGCCGGCAGCAAGGCCAGCTGGATGGATGTAGCGAAGCATCCCGGGTTGGCTATGTGCTTGGCCTTCACGATTTTCTCACGGAAGGCCTCCGGAAGTCCGTAGACGAAATCCTCCGCATCGGCGGCAAGACGGAAGTCATTGCTGAGGTCGATGACCGCTCCTTTGTAGGTCTCCGGAAGCGACTGGACAAAGCCTTTGGACTTGCCGTGGCCGGAGCAGAGGAAAAGCGCGTCGACCTGCTCCACGGGAGCGTCTGCGCTGAATTTCAGGTCGGTCTCGCCAATCAGGTCCTGATGGGCGGACCAGACGGGTTCGCCGGCATGGCTGCCGCTCTGGGCGAAGACCACCTTGACGGCCGGATGGTTCACCAGAATCCTCAGGAGCTCGCCGGCGGTGTAGCCGGCGGCTCCGATGATTCCTACCTTTATAAACTCATTATAATACATTTCCTAGAGTTCTTTTTCAAGCTGTTCGCCTTCGTCCTTGTGGGCGGTGTAGTAAACGCGCAGAGGAGTCGAAGAGACCTTGATGAAGCCCTTCGCGTCCTCGCTGGTCCAGCCTTTCTGCATCTCGCCATACTCGCCGAATTTGGTCTTGACGAGGTCGCAAGGGGAATCCACGCCGACGGTCGAGAACGACCACGGACGGAGTTCCATCGTCACCTTGCCGGTCACGTTCCTCTGGCTGCTCTCGAGCATCGCCTCGATGTCCCTCATCACAGGCTCCAGGTACTGGCTCTCGTGCAGGAACATTCCGTACCAGTTGGCCACCTGGTCTTTCCAGTACTGCTGCCACTTGCTCAGGGTGAATTTCTCGAGGAACTTGTGGGCGGCGATGATCAGCATAGGAGCGGCGGCCTCGAAGCCCACGCGGCCCTTGATGCCGATGATGGTGTCACCGACGTGCATGTCGCGTCCGATGCCGTAAGGCGCGGCTATGTTCTCGACGGCCTGGATTGCAGCCACCTTGTCTGAATATTCCTTACCGTTGACGGCTGCGATCTCGCCGTTTTTGAACTCGATCTCTACGGTCTCGGAACCTTCCTTCGTGATCTGCTTGAGGTAGGCCGACTCAGGAAGTCCCTGCTTGGAGTCCAGAATCTCGCCGCCGCAGATGGAAGTGCCCCAGAGGCCGACGTTGTAGGAATATTTAAGTTTCTTGAAATCAGCCTTGAAGCCGTGCTGGTTGAGGTAGTCGACCTCGAACTGGCGTGTGAGCGCCATATCGCGGGTCAGAGTGATGATCTCGATGCCCGGAGCCATCACGAGAAATGTCATGTCGAAGCGGACCTGGTCGTTGCCCGCTCCCGTGGAGCCGTGGGCGATGGCGTCAGCGCCGATGGACTTGGCGTAGCGGGCGATGGCCATAGCCTGGAATATTCTCTCGGAAGAAACCGAAATCGGATAGGTCCCGTTCCTCAGCACATTGCCGTAGATCATGTACTTCAGGCTCTTGTCATAATATTCCTTTGTCACGTCGAGGGTGACATATTCCTTGGCGCCGAGTTCGTAGGCGTGCTTCTCGTTATCCTTCAGCTGTTCTTCGCTGAATCCGCCGGTGTTCGCGCAGGCTGCGTAAACCTCGTATCCCTTTTCCCTGGTCAGATACATCACGGTGAATGATGTGTCAAGTCCGCCGCTGAATGCGACGACTACCTTCTTCTTTTCCATATTCATCAATTGATTTTTTCGTTTTCCGATGCATCGATTCTTCTGATTCTTTCAAGCACGTCCTGAGGGATCTTGGCCGGCAGATGCTCCTCAGGGTCGAAGAGCATTCCCGTGCAGATGCAGTACTTCCTGTCCGTGCGCTTCAGCACATCGACGTTGATGCAGCCCTCGCAGCCTTTCCAGAACGCTTCATCAGTGGTCAAATTGGCGAAAGTCACCGGTTTGTACCCCAGCTGGGTGTTCATCGTCATCACGGCTGCGCCGCTGGTGAGACTGAATATCTTCGCGTGCGGCCATCTGGTGCGCGCAAGCGTGAAAGTCAGGTCCTTGATGCGTTTTGCCAGACCCAGGCCCCGGAAATCCGGATGCACGATCAGTCCTGAAGTGGTGACATACTGTCTGTGTTCCCAGGTTTCGATGTAGCTGAAACCGGCGAACCGCTTGCCTTTGAGAGCGATCACAGCCTTGGCCTCCTTCATTTTCTGGGCCACGTACTCCGGCTTTCTCTTCGCGATGCCGGTGCCTCTCACCTTGGCTGCGTCTTCAATTGTCTTAAGAATCTCATCGACGTAAATGAGGTGCTCCTCCGAAGCCACCTCGACTGTCAACTCATCCTGTTGCGTCATTTCTTGTAAAGTCCGTTTGTTTTGGGAAACTGTCCCTTAGTTTACTCTTTTCTTGTCGAGTCCTTTGAATATGGCTCCGAGTGAAGATGACGCGTCATCGCGTGTAAAACCGTCACGAAGCACCAGCAGTACCGTGTCGTCGCCGGCAAGCGTTCCTATCACCTCGCGCAGATGGGCTCCGTCAACGACGGAGGCGATCATTGCGGCGTGTCCGGGACGTGTCTTGAGAACTGCAAGGACACCGGAAAACTCCAGGCTTTCAATGCTGTCCGAAGTCATCGATGTGTCGAGCGCGACATTGCGGAGCATTCCCGGCTGAGGGAGACTGTAGCAATAGCTGCTGCCGTCGTGAATCTTGGTGATCATCAATTCACGGATGTCCCTGGAAAGGGTTGCCTGGGCCACGTGAAGGCCACGCTCCTCCAGATACTTGGAGAGTTCCTCCTGATTCGCCACCTTGCGGTCTCTGATTATTTCCCTGATGACCTTGTGCCTTTCAGTCTTATCTTTCATTTTCGAGCATATTTATTCAAAAACCTCGCAAATATATGTATAATTTTTCAATATACGCAAGATTTTCGCGAATATGTTTGCAAAATAAGCAGTAAACCGGTGATGAGGAGCGATTGACAGCTGACATCGCCGTCAATGTACGGAATTGTCCGCAAGGAACTCCGACAATCGAAAAAGGGATGGCCGGCCGGCCATCCCTTCAACAATCAATCGACGCTTTCCCTGTACTCTAGCAAATCTCCAGGCTGGCAGTCAAACGCCTTGCATAGAGCGTCGAGTGTGCTGAACCGGATTCCCTTCGCCTTGCCCGTCTTGAGAATCGACAGATTCACAGGCGAAAGCCCGATCTTTTCCGCCAGCTCGGAGGAAGTCATCTTCCTCCGGGCGAGCATCACATCGACATTTACAACTATAGGCATAATCCTAATTTTCTACGGTTTCTTCTTCCGGCTTCTTGGCCTCCGCCTTACCCTTGAGGTACTCAGGAAGGTTCATGCCGGCCATATTGAAAAGGTCCTGGAGAGGAGGTACGGAACCCATCAGACCTGAGATGAAGTTCGCGGTCGAAGTCTTGCCGTCCTTTCCGCCGTTGCCGTCCCAGACGGTAACCTTGTCAATCTTGATGCCCTTGACAGCCTCCACCTGTGTCTTGACGAGTTCAGGCAGCTTGTCAGCGATCAGCATAAGCACGGCCTGCTGAGGATCTCCGCCGGCGGCGCGCACCATCTCGTTGAAACCTTCGGCCTGCTTGGACAGAATCTCCAGCGTACCGCGGGCCTGGGCGTCCATCTTTGCGAATATTGCATCGGCCTCTCCCTTCGCTGTCCTGCGGAGTTTCTCGGCCTCGGCCTCGGCTTCGATGATGAGTTTCTCCTTGTCGATCTGGGCAGGAACGACGATGTTGGCCTGCTGGGTGGCCTTCTCTCTTTCGGCACGGGCAAGCTCGGCGTCCCGCTCGCTCTGGTAGGCCTCCTGGAGGGCTTTCGCGGCCTGAACCTTCTCTGCTGCAACCGCTATGCGGGCGGCCTCTGCCTCTTTTTCACGACGTGCGGCGTCTGAATTGGCGATGTCAATCTTGGAGGTGTTTTCACCCTGTACGGCGAGAGCGTTTGCTGCGGCCGTCTTGATACGGGTGTCCCTCTGAGTCTCGGCGATACGGATGTCCTTGTCCCTGTCGGCCTCGGCCTTACCGATCTCACCGTAGCGGTTCTGCTCGGCGACGCTCTTCTTGGCGTCGTTGATCGCCTTGGCTGCGGCTTCCTTACCGAGGGCCTCGATGTAGCCTGACTCGTCACGGATGTCGGTAACGTTCACGTTGATGAGCTTCAGACCGATCTTGCGGAGCTCAGCCTCGACGTTCTGGCTGACGGCCACGAGGAACTTGTCTCGGTCGGAGTTGATCTCCTCGATCTCCATCGTGGCGATCACCAGACGGAGCTGACCGAACAGGATGTCGGTGGCGATGCTCTGGATGTTGTCGATGGACAGTCCGAGAAGACGCTCTGCGGCGTTGGTCATGCTATCCGGCTCGGTGGAGATGCCGACCGTGAAGCGGCAAGGCACATCCACGCGGATGTTCTGCTTGGAAAGCGCGTTCGTAAGGTTGCACTCGATGGAGATAGGCTTGAGGTCAAGGAACGCATAGTCCTGGAACACAGGCCAGATGAAGGCCGCGCCTCCGTGGATGCAGCGGGCAGATGAGATCGAGCCGCTCTTGTTCTTGCCGGTCTTACCGTAGATGACCATCACCTTGTCGGACGGGCAGCGGCGGTAGCGCTTCAGAATCGCCGAGAAGGTCACGAAGATGACGGCGACGATGATAAGGATCAATGAAAGTTCCATAAAACAAATGGTTTATTGTGAATATATTCGTCAGATGATCGTCGGGTTGAGTTCCTCTACAAGAAGCGTGTAGTCATTGATGACTTCAGTGACTCTGATAGGCCTGCCGGTCGGAATCGTATCCCCGTCGGTGACGGCGTCATATTCCCTGACGGCGTTGTTGATGCTGATCTGGACCTTGCCCTCGCCTTCGCGGCCCCCGGGGACGGTGAGATAGACCCGGCCTTCGCAGCCGACCGCTGATTTGTGCACATCTATGTTGCCGGTCTGCTGCATTCCGCTGAGCCACTTGAAGATCCACATCACCGCTGCGACAAGCAGCACGCCCACGATGACGGAAACGATGATCAGAAGGCCGGTAGACTTGATCCTTTCATTGAGAAGTATCGCCGTCCATCCGAAACCCAGGCAGAAGTTGACCAGGTTGCGGAAGGTCAGGAGACTCATCGAAGGATCCGCGTCGAACGCGCCGTCATTGAAACTGCTGTCGAAACCTCCGTCGACGTCGGTGTCGAAGTCCTGTCCGCCGATGCCCAGAAAGGTCATTATCGTCTGAATGACGAAAATCAATGATGCAGAGAGGGTGATAGCCCACAGAACCTGCATGATAGTACTAAGTGATGTCCACCAGGTAATCATATGCTGTTATGTTTATTATTCGCAAATATATTAATTAATTTATGAAAAACAATAAATAATCTAAAGAAAACGTAAAATTATTAAATTTTATTCCTGGTAGTCGATCCAGACATCCATCTTGCCCGAGGTGCGGTTGTCCCAAACGAAGTATGGAATCAGGCGCAGCGGTTTGCCGCCGGCGAGAGCACTGGATGCATCAATGACCTGTACGCCTCCCAGCAGGTCAGGCATGAACTTCGTTGAATATGCCGTTCCGGCTCCGAGTCTGGCTTTATCCACAGTTCCACCGTTGTCGGCTTCTTCAGCGCAATAGACTATCGGACCGCGCTCAATGGCCCGCTTGCCTTCATCGGCCTTTACGCGGGGATCTGCAGCCGTGACTCTGATTTCCATCGGCAGGGAGAGCGTGATTTCATCGCCTTTGCGGAGCTTCTTTTTGATGACTGCATAGCCTTTGTCGCTGAATGTCTTGACCGGCTTTCCGTTGAGTCTCAAATCATAGGATGATTCCGCCCATGATGGTATGCGCATGCGAAGCTGGCTGACGGGCAGGTCTTCTCCCAATGTGAGTTTAACATCGCCCTGCCAAGGATAGCCAGTCTCTTGGGTTATATTGACGGTCTTCTCTCCGCATGCGATGCTTGCCTTGCCGGAGATGAAGAGGTTGACCCAGATCGCGTCGGAAGAAACTGCATAGATGTAGTTACCGACTGAAGGAAGAAAACGGCAGATCTGGCTGGGGCAGCAGGCGCATCCGAACCATGGCTGGCGATGATGTCCTCCGGTGGATGAGAGCGGATTGACGTAGAAGAACCGGTCGCCGGAAAAGGAAATTCCTGCAAGAACGCCATTGTAGAGGGAACGTTCCAGGACATCAATGTACTTTGCATCGCCGCTCATCAGATTCATCCTCCAGTTCCATAGCACCATCCCGACAGAAGCGCAGGTCTCGCAGTAGGCTTCTTTGTTCGGAAGATCGTAGTCTTTGGTGAATCCCTCGTTATGAAGAGAGGAACCGATGCCGCCGGTTATGTACATGTTTCTGTAAACCACATCGTTCCAAAGACTGTCAAGGGCTGTGACATACTCCTTGTCGTGTGTCAGCGCAGCGACGTCTGCCATTCCGCAGAAGAGATACATTGCACGCACGGCGTGTCCTGCTATGCTGTAAAGCTGCTTGACGGGTACAGCGCTCTGGTCATATTCCTTCCTTGGGTCTGCATTCCCACGCTCCTCGATCAACCAATGGGAAAAGTCGAGGTAGCGACGGTCTCCTGTCTCGTCGAACAGTTTCACCAGTGCAAGTTCGATCTCTTCATGTCCTGGCACCCAGTCGCGTTTCCCCGGTCCGAACACGTCCATCAGATGGTCAACCACCCGTATGGCCGTGTCAAGAAATTTGGTTTTGCCGGTAGCCCGCTTGTAGGCCACGGCGGCTTCAATCATGTGGCCTGCGCAGTACATTTCATGCATGTTTGTGTCAGTCCATCGGTCCTTGAGTCCATTGATGGTGTAAAAGGTGTAGAGATAGCCGTCAGGCTGCTGTGCCGCGCAGATTTTGTCAATCCATTCGTCAGCCTTTGCCTCAAGTTCAGGATCACGGTTGTTCTGCAAGGCATAGGCGAAACCTTCGATGGCCTTGTACACATCGCTGTCATCGAAGAATATCCCGCTATGTCCTCCGCTGTGGTTCGCAGCATTGACGAAGTTCTGCATTCTTCCGGTTTTGTTCTCAATCTGATCTATGCAGACAGGAACTGTGGATTTGATGTGTTTGGTCAGCATCGGTGACCAGAATGAGTCGTTGATGCTTACATTGGAGAAACTTACTGCGTTCATTCTCCGCATTTCGTTCTGTGCCGGCTTTTTGTCCTGTGCCGGCAGCACGGCCGCGATCAGCATGGCCGCGACAGCGATTGCACACCTTTTCATCTATTTGTGTTATTGTGTTATCCATTATGTGTTCTTTCCGAGTACCGTCATGTCCCGGTGGCTCTTGTACGGAGACCCCAGCTGCAGGTCCTGATGATGTAAATGAAACCGTTTCCCTGTTGACGGTTTGTCAACGGTTTGAGTACAGAACCATTCTGTGGTAGGGGTGACCGAAGAAGAGCAGTTCGCTTTCCGTGCGGAAACCGAGCGAGGCGTAGTAACGTTCAAGTCTTGATTTGGACACGTCAACTATGAGACTTGTGCGGGTGAATCCTTTGGCTCGACCTGCAAGAATGCCATCGGTGAGCAACAGATGGCCCAGACGACCGGAAGAACCGGCATATTCAAAGGACATTCCGCGGAATTCCGGGAGCACCGCCAAACTGTCGAGGTAATATTCGTCCGCCTTGCACTCGGCCGGCGCATTTTTTATGAATTCCGACGAGGCGGGGAAGTCAGGATCTCCGGCGGCCGCCATTGCAAGTCCCCATGTTTTCTCCCGCAGACGTGCGTTCTCTTCGCCAGGGTATGAAACCAGCACACCGGCGGCCAGGCCGTCAAGTTCTGCGACCTTTGCGCGCGTGTAGGAATATAATGTATCTTCCCTCGCACAGATCTGTGCGAATATGTCCAGCGCGTCAGAGACTTCAATGGCAGTGTCACCAAGTTCGAGAGTCTCATTTTCCCCTTCTTTTGAGTACACGTCGTACCCGATCGCAGACAGAACGCAACCGGCGACAATTCTTGCGTCCTCAATTCTTGCATTTCTGATGATCAGTGTCATGGTATGTCAGTTCTAATGTATCCCGTACCGTACAAATTTACAACTTTTTTCCAATCTTATATGGCAGCGGTAGTATCAAGCCACATTGAGCAATAGGGCATATTTCGCTGCCCTTCCGAAAACAGATCTGCAGAAAGGGCGTTATATCTCACTTTGAGTAACGGATTACATAGATGACCTCGATGCTGCATCCGGCTACAAACCGAAGACAAGCCAGACGGTGAGGGCGGAGAGCGCCAGAGTGCAGGCTGAGACCTTCAGCCAGAGAGGCAGCCGCTGTTCCCCCTTGAGCCAGATTCTCTTGAGCCAGTCCCGCACAGGCTCGTCGTAAATCTTCATCACGCCAAGAGCGAGGATGACGGAGATGACCACCACACCGGCCGATGCCAGAACGTGGACCCAGGCAGGAGCGTCCGCATGAGCCTTGATGAAGGACATATGGGCGTAGATGATCGGGAAGTGGGTGATGTAGATCGGGTAGGATATGTCTCCAAGGAACTTGCACACCTTGGTGCTGAATGCGTGCGTGGTCCGGCTGCCGGCTCCGATCAGGACTATGACCGGAAACATCACAAGCACAGCCACGGCCTGGTAAACGCCGTTGGCCACGCACGGTCTGCCGCCGATGCAAGGTATGCTGAACACGATGACAAGCAGCAGAGAAGCCCACCAGAAACCTCCCTTGGCGTGGAGCGGACTGCCGCTCGGATTCTCCTCGGTGCGATGGTTCGGGAGTATTCTTGAAATTATCAGACCGCAGAGGAACGGGTACAGCAGACGGCCGAATCCGATGTAGATCTGCTGAGCCGTGAGACTCCATCCGCCTATGAGGCTGTACTGCGGACCGCCTGCGGTCACGATGCTGCCGTCATGTGCCGTGAACTCCTGCACAGGGAACAAGCCGAAGATGTCCCAGCCCATCGTAAGGTCAAGGGTGAACACGGCCGACACAGCGGCAAGGATGCAGAGCGCTATGGTCGGAAGTCTGCGGAATATGAAGGCGTACAGGATGTTGCCGACATATTCAAGAGTCAGCGACCAGTTCGGACCGTTGAACGAGTTGGTCTCTCCCCAGCCGCGGATGTCCATCTTCGGTCCGGCCGGAATCATGAATAGGGCCATCACGAAGCAGACGAACACCTTCCACCCCGGAGCCTGGAGGATGTCTGGGAAAGCCGTCGCCCCGTGCCAGAACAAAGCGAGTCCGATCACCGTGCCTGCCACAACCATAGGATGGAGACGGGCCAGACGGCGTTTGAAGAAGCTCCAGGTCGTCATCTTCCCCCAGCGGTCATCGTAGGCGTAGCCGATGACGAATCCCGATAGGACGAAGAAGAAATCCACCGCGAGATAGCCGTGGTTGATGTGCTGCTGCGCTCCCGGCGGACAATATACCTCGAACAGATGGAAAAGAATCACCATAAAGGCGGCCACGCCGCGCAGTCCGTCCAGGATTTCGTATCTGGGCTTTGATTCAAGATAGACGTTTTCTTTTGCCATTGCTTTGCTGTGTTCTTGTCATGGCGGTGCGGTTTTTCCGTCACCGGACATCCGGATGCGAAGGTAGCGGTTATTTCATCTCGTCATTTGACCGATTTTTATAAATATTTGTCTTATTTTTGCATTATGGTTGTATATTCAAAATCCGGGTCATTCACCTATGACTATGTGCGTCTGAAGCCTTGCAGGCAGATCGACCTGCATACGCAGAAGACCTGGGAACTGGACTACATCCAGACCGGGAGCGGAGTCCGCACCATCGGAGACCGGCAGGAGACCTTCCGGGAAGGAGAAGTCGTGCTTGTTCCTCCTGAAATTCCGCACTGCTGGAACTTCGACCCGGCCGGAGCCGACCCTGATGGGAACATCGTCAACATCACCCTGACCTTCGACGACCTTATGCTTGACTCCATCCTGAGGGTGTTCCCCCAGATGCGGGAAGTCGTCGACAGACTGCTTGAAATGCGTGACACGGCATTGTTCTACAGCGGAAAGACAAGGGCGAGCCTTGCCGCGGCGCTGACTGCGATGCGCACGGAACGACCGTCCGCACAGGCGGCGGAATTTATGAATATCCTGAATCTGCTCGGTGACACTGCCGGCATATCCCGGTCGGAGGTCTACCGGAGGATGAGCGTCGAGCAGACGAGGGAGATGCAGGTGCGGGTCTTCGTCTCCTCCAATCTCTCCCGCAGAATAACCCTCAACGAAATGGCCGCATATGTGGGAATGAACGAGGCCGCTTTCTGCGTCTTCTTCAAGAGGCATTACGGCCAGACCTTCATTGAATATCTTAATTCGCGGCGTCTTGAACATGCCCGATATCTTCTGGAGAAAGGCGGTCTGTCGGTTGCGGAGGTATGTTATGCCAGCGGCTTCGAATCCCCGGCCTATTTCTCCCGCCTTTTCCGGAAGTCGACAGGAACGTCACCCAGCGCCTACGCCAAGTCCGTGGCAGATAACCACTTGACAATCAAGTAAAACAATAATGGTCTGGTCGTGAAATCACGACCAGACCATCGTTTAATCCATTCATTTACAGCGGCTTAACTGCCACGGATACCTACAGTTCTTTGAGGAAGCGGGCCATCGCGGCGAGGAAGTCGGCACGATATTCATAAAGCGGGTCGTCGCGGTACTTCAGGTTGCTGAAGCCGTAGCCGTGGACACCGCCCGGGAAGGCGTGCATCTCGCAAGGCACCCCGCTGCTGACAAGCGCGTTGAAGTAGCGTATCTCGTTCTCCGGAGGGACACCGTGGTCGTTGGAACTGAACACGATGAAGGTCTTCGGCGTGTCGGCGCTGACCTGCTTGTCCAATGAATATCTTTCCAGAAGGGATGCGTAGGTCTTCTTGTCGGCGGTCCAGGTCTCGAAGTCTTTTCCCTTCCTGTCGTTCCATCTGCCGTAGGTGCCGATGAGGTTGTTGAAACTGCCTTCGTGCCCGACGCCAGGCTCGGATGAGATGACAGGATAGACAAGGACGGAGAAGTCAGGCTTGGTGATATCATCGACATACTGGGTCGAAACCGTGGCGGCGAGATGTCCGCCGGCGGAGAAGCCCATCACTCCGATCTGCTTCACGCCCCATTCCTCAGCGTAGTGGCGGCAGTAGCGGAACACGTTCTGGATGTCGGTCAGAGGCACGTTCCAGTGACCGTAAGGAAGTCTGTAATGCACGACGGCCGCGCTGATGCCCTGCGAGTTGAGCCACTCGGCGGCGTAACGGCCCTCCTGCGTGTAGGCGGTGACCCAGTACGAACCGCCCGGGCAGATGATGACCATCTTGCCGTTAGGGTTCTTCGCCAGATACAGTTCGAAGCGAGCGCTGTCACCGGTGAACTTGAGTTCTCTGCCGTTGTCCTGCTCCGGCTTGTTGATGCCGTTGGATTCGCCGGGACCGAGGGTTATGCCTTCGATGCCTTTGTCGACATTCTGTCCTTCAGGGTAGAGGTACACGACCTTGTCAGGTGTGAGCGGGAACTTCTCGCTGCCGCCCTTAGGGGCCTCCTTCTTGCCGTCAAGGCTGGCCAGCTGCTGGCCGAGCCATCTTTCAAGAGCCGCCGAGAACTCGGCCCTGCAGGAGCCGAGGTTGTCCTTGCAGACTTTCGGATCCAATCCTATGCCGAGGTCGGTGAAACCCCAGCCGTGGCCGCCCTTAGGGTAGACGTGGAGTTCGGAAGAGACTTTGTTCCTGACGAGAGCCTGGTAGAACTTTATTGAACTTATCACGGGCACGGTCTTGTCGTAGGTGCTGACTCCGATGAAGGTCGGCGGAGTCGTCGGAGTGACGCTGCGCCAGGTGGTGTACTCGCGGCACAGGTCCGAATATTCAGAAAGTCCGTCGTACCACTCCTGGAACGGCTTGCTCTCCCTTTCTTTCCACGAAGCCTCGCTGCCCAGGAGATTCTCCACCGTGCCTTTGTGCGTGGCGCTTTCGTCCATCAGGATGACAGGATAGATCAGAACCGAGAAATCCGGGCGGGTGAGCGAGTCCGTGTACATCGTGGTCACAGTGCTGGCAAGGTGTCCGCCGGCGGAGAAGCCGATGACTCCGATCTGCTTCACGCCCCAGTCCGAGGCGTGGTGGCGGCAGTAACGGAAGGCGTTCTGCACGTCCTGAAGCGGCACTTCGCGGTGACCGTTAGGAAGGCGGTACTTCACCACGGCGCAGGCTATACCCCTGTCGTTCATCCATTTGGCGAGGTAAGTGCCTTCGTTCCAGACTGAAAGTCCGCCGTATCCGCCGCCGGGACAGGAGACGATCATCTGGCCGTTCGGATGCTCCGGAAGGAATATGTCGACTCTGGCGCTGTCGGTGACATTGTTGACGAAGCCCCACTTGGCGGCCTGCTCCGGACCTTCCAGCCCGTTGGACACTTTCGGTCCCTGGGTGACGGCCACGCCGTTCTCGATGATGCCCTGGTCCACGTTCTGGCCCATCGGGTAGAGGTAGACGGTCTTTGTCGGTGAATATTCAAGGCCTGGTGTGGTCAGTGTCTTGAGTTTCTCTTCGACCGGGACAGCCTTCGCCCCCGGATTGACGTTCACCGCCGTGCCGTCAAGCACAGCGGCAGCCTGTTTTCCTTTGCTTTTCTTCTGGGCATCCGCCGCAGGTGCGGCCACCGCTGCCGCCATCACGGCCACGGCTCCGGCCAGAAGAACCCTTCTGATTGATGTTGACATATCGTTGGTGTTTCTGTGTGTCTTTTGTGTTTTTGTGTCTTTTCAATCCGCAAATATAAAATATAAATCGGAATTCCGCAGCCCCGAAATTGTCCGCTTCGTCCCCGGGGAACAGAATTGCAGAGAATGCCGATTCCGTCAACGCGACGTTCGGCTTGAACTGAATTTTGCCGTAGACGGCAAAGAGAAAGTGCGGTGCGTGATTTTTCAGACAATAACCGATTCCCTGAACCGAAAAGGAGGGTGTGGCCGGAATCCGGTCACACCCTCCCCTATCATTTTTCCGGACGGAAAGTCCGGGAATATATTCACGAAACTACTCCGCCTCCGTGGTCTCGCCCGGCATCATCACTACCTCGGCGAAGTTGCCGGAATTGTAGAGTCTGGCAGCGGCCTCGCGGATGGCGTCCTTGGTCAGGGCGTTGACAGCCTCCTCCCATTCCTTGTCGTAATCGCTTCCGTAGCGGTACCATCCCATGATGTCACTGAGCCAGTGAGAGTTGTTGATTCTGCTCTCAGGGATGTTCTTCTTGAAGTTCTCGACGGTTCTCGTGAACTGCTCATCGGTCGGACCTTCTTCGGCAAGTTTTCTCACACCCTCCTTGGCGAGAGCGCGGAGCTTCTCGGCGAGAGCAGGCTTGCAGTTGAAAACGACCTGGAGAAGATACCTTCCGTCAGGCTCCCTGCGGGCATCGGCGACAGTCGAAGCGCCATAGGTACCGCCTTCATCTTCACGGAGAGTCTCGACATAGATCTGGTCGAGAATGTAGCTGACGGCGCTGGCAAGAGTCTGATCCTTGACCGTGAACGGACTGTAGTCACTGTAGACGTGGAGAACGGTGGTCAGAGGGGTTTCCATCTTCTGGTCGAAGACATCGGAAACCACGCCCTTCACAAGCTCCGGCTGCACATTCTGCCACTTTGTGGCCTTCTTGCCCTTCGGAAGCGAACCGACATATTTCTCGACAAGAGGCTGGAGAGTCTCAAGATTGACGTCGCCGACAATCACCATCACAGCTCCCGCCGCATCGGCGAAGAGTTTGCGGTAGTTCTTCTCGATAGCCTGGAGGCTGGCCTTCTCCACCTTTGCCATCGAGATGACTTCGTTCCTCGGGTGGTTGTTGTACAGAGCCTTGACCAACTCCTTCTGGAGAGCGAAGTTAGGAGTGTTCTCGACGTTAGGGAGAACGGCCTTGATCTGCGCAATCGCATTGTCGTACTCCTCCTGGTCGAAACGAGGATCGACAAATTCAAGATAGAGAAGCTGGAAAGCTGTCTCGAGGTCCTTCACTGAAGAATTGCCGCCGATGCCGTGATAGAGTTCATCGATGTAAGGGTTGACGCTCACCATCTTGCCTGAAAGCATTTTGGTGACCTCGGTGTTCTTGAACTTGGAAACGCCCTGCATCGCCTGGAACGAACCGTAGATGCTGCTGTCGAACGAAGCGAGGTCCTCGTCGGAAATCAGGCTCTCGCCGCCGGCCTTGTAGAGATTGAACAGAATCTGGTCCTTCTTGTACTCGGTAGGAAGCACGACGACCTTCACTCCGTTGGCAAGAGTCCACTGGGTGGCACCATAAATGGTGGTTGCCGTCTTCTTGACCTTCGCTCCCTTGAGTGCGGACGGATCCATCAGCGGCTCGGAGGCGGTCTCCTGTGCAGGAGCCTCGATCTCGGAGTTCTTCACTTCATTCACAGCCTGAAGAAGCTGGTCGGCGGTAGGAGTGGCGACACCCTCCTTTTCTGCACCGTTGTAAAGGATGACAAGGTTACCTTCATCGGTAAACATCTGAGAGATGACCTGGTTCATGACCTGGGCGTTGATGTTGCCGAGAATGGTCTTGACGAGTTCGTATTTGACAGAAGGCTCCATATAGGCCTTGTTGTCGAAGAAATGGCTGATCAGAGGCCTGACATATTCAGAATTCTTGCGGGTGTCGGCCTGGTTGGCGGCTCTCTCGTAGGAGGCGAGCAGGTTGTCCTTCGCCCTTGTGACCTCGCCCTCGGTCAGGCCGTATCTCTTGAACCTCTCGACCTCGGTCAGGAAGGCCTTGTAGCCTCCGAGGATGTTGTCCTCCTTAAGCGAAACGCCTGCATCCGTCGCCTCGAAAGCCTCGCAAAGCTTGCCGAAGCCGAAGCTGCCGCCAAGGAAAGGAGCGTCAGCCTTGGATGTGATGTCGTTGAATCTTTCGCTCATAGCGACCTGGATGATATCTTCGATAAGGTCGACCATCAGACCTGATGCAGTAGAGTTGATGGCTTCGTCGCGGGCCTCGCTCTCCCAAAGCATCTCGATGGATGATGATGTCGTCTCAGGGTCCGTGATGACGGCCACCCTCGGCTCGGTGAAAGGCTTGAACTCAATCTTGTCCTTCGCCTTAGGGTTCACCGCGGCCGGGATGTCGGCGAAGATGGACTTGATCTTGCCCTCAACGGAATCGACATCGACATCTCCCACCACTACCACGGCCTGCATGTCAGGACGGTACCACGTATGGTAGAAGTTCTCAAGGCTCTCCGGTTTGAACGACTCGAGGTTCTCCTTGCTGCCGATCAGGGTGCAGGTGGCGTACTTGGAGTCACCGTAAAGGTACGGAAGAGACTTCTCGAACGTTCTCCAGCTGGCGTTTCTGCGGGAACGCCTCTCCTCGATGATGACCGGACGCTCCTTGTCGATCTCTTCCGGATCGTTGGTCACGAAATGTGAATAGTCGTGGAGAATGAGAAGGCAGGAGTCGATGACTGTCTCCCTGACAAGAGGAATATTGTTGAGCATATACTGCGTCTGGTCGATCCCGGTCGAAGCGTTGACGTTGCCGCCGAAGGAAGCTCCGATGCTCTGCAGCCAGTTAAGGATTCCCTTGCCGGGGAAGTTCTTCGTGCCGTTGAAGCACATATGCTCGAGGAAGTGGGCGAGCCCGTCCTGGTCAGGAGTTTCCTGAATGGCTCCCACATTGGTCGCAAGGTAGAATTCGGCGCGGCCGGCCGGCTTGTCGTTGTGCCTGATGTAGTAGGTCAGGCCGTTTTCCAGCTTGCCGACCTTGACGGCCGGGTCGTTGGGCAGATCCATCTGCGCGTGAGCCTGAAACGCCGTAAGGGCGAACAGGGATGCGGTGATAATCGCTAAAATTTTCTTCATGATTGAAAACTGATTGAATATAACTTATGATTCTTTGATTTCTTCTATCTGGGCTATGATGCCGTTGATGCGTTTCTTCGAGTCCCTGCAGTAGATGATGCCGCAAACGGCTCCGATGATGCCGCCGATGGCACCTCCTATGACCATCGCCTGTGCCATTTCACCTCCGCCGCGGAGTATAAGCCAGAAGAACACAGCGCACCAGACCACGACGACCGGGATGCTGAAGAAGGCCAGGGTACGGTTGTCGAACCGTTTGCAGTCCGCCATATTCCTGGCGACGGTCAGGACATCGCCGTTCATCACGTCATCCGACACATAGCGGCGGGTCCTGTAGACTGTAATCCCGACGCTGGCAAGGAGGAAAACTCCGGTCATCAAGAGGAACCACACGGGGAAAACTCCCGTGACGGCGGCCAGGAATATGATCAGAGGAATCGCGACCACGCCGATCGCCACGACCGTCCACTGGGTTTTCCTTTCCTTGGAATAATCCTTCTGCATCGCTCTGCGCATCATCTTTTCATTGAATATCTTCTGCTGTCTGAGCTGAGACCTGAAGCCGTCAAGTTCAGTACGCATCTGCTCGAGTTCTTCGATACCTATCTTCTCTTCCATAATCTTACGTTTTTGATAATCAGACATTTTTCAACTGTTCCTTAATCCTGACAAGGCGGACTGAAACGGCCTTTGACGAGATGCCGAGGATCTTTCCGATCTCATCGTAGCTGATGTCCTCCAGCCAGAGCAGCACGATGGCGCGGTCGAAAGGCTGCAGACGTCCGATACGTTCGTGGATCAGGTTCACCTGCCTGTTCTTCACGTCCGAGTCATCGAACGGAGAGATGTCCATAGTCAGCTGTTCGTGTCTGTGCCTTTTGTTCTTGCGCTCCTGCGAGATGCAGGTGTTTAGGCAGACTCTGTACACCCAGCCTCTCACATTGTCGGGCTCTATCCCGGAGTACCCTTTCCAAAGATTGACGAGAGACTCCTGAAAGAGGTCGGCCACCTCGTCCTCATCTTTGGAAAACATGTAGCACACGGTGTAGATCGTGTCCTTGTTCTCCTCTACAAGCAGTTCAAATTGCCGTTTTGTCGATTCCATTGTCATTCTTGTTTTTTAGAAACGCTTCTGACATACAAACGCAAGCAATGCCGGTTTTACTACAAAAAAAGTAAGTTTTTTCGCAGCCGGGGCGGAAATCACTGCCGCGGGACGGCGGGAACTGTCTCTTCTGAATATTCAAGGATGTCTCCAGGCTGGCAGTCGAGTGCCTTGCAGATCGCGTCCAAGGTGCTGAAACGCACTGCCTTGGCCTTGCCGGTCTTCAGGATTGACAGGTTCGCCGGAGTGATCCCCACCTTTTCAGCGAGCGCCGAGGAGGACATCTTCCTCTTCGCCAGCATCACATCCACATTGACAATTATCGGCATAAAGATTATGAATTTGGTTGCGAACTTAAGCCTATTTTCTCGTTTCACCAAATATTTTTCTCGTTTTTCAATAAAATCTTATTGAATATATTCAATTCTCAGAAGGTTGAACATTCTGCTTCAGCCACTTCCGACTTTTCCGGAAATCTTTCGCACCCTCACTTGCATTTTCAGTCAAGGCTCGCTAACTTCGCGGGAGCATAAGAAACGCTTATACACATGTTGGAGGATTTCAAACTGAAGGTTTTCCTGTCCGTGGCGGAAAAAGGCAACTTCACACTTGCGGCAAAAAGTCTGGGAATATCCCAACCTGCCGTCAGCCAGAACATCGCCGAACTGGAACGCCTGACCGGAGCACAGCTGCTCGCCCGCAACCGGGGATCGGCGACCCTTACCGCGGCAGGCACGGCTTTCAAGGAATATGCGGAAAAGATTCTGTACTGGTGTTCAGCCACAGAGCGGATGTTCGGGCCTGAAGGGAAACTGACGGCAGCGCACCCTGTCACGATTGCGGCTGACGACTTCACCGCAAGTTCCCTCCTGCCGGACCTTCTTGCCAGAATCCTGGCGGCGAATCCGGCACTGGCGTTCAAGGTCGCGGACTGTGGAGAAGAAGCCGGACTGCGCCTTTACCACAAGGCGAACGCAGGGGAACTTTCGTTCGATGAAAGCGGGTCTTTTCTGACGAGCATACCGGCTATGGCGGTGGGATCCGACCAGACATATTCACAGGCCGGGGACCTGCGCCTGCTGCCAGGGCGCGTCTCGCTGGCAGTCCACCGGGCATATTCAAGGATGCTCCCGACCGACCTGACCGCCCGCGTGGCCGTTGTGGCGGATTCGGCCACCGTTGCCTCCCTCGCTCTCCGGTCGCCTGACATAGTGGCCGTCCTGCCATCGTCCGCCGTTCCGGCAGGGCTGGTCAGACTGCCCGTCCTGCTTCCGGAACTGTCTATGGACATTCATCTGGAGGCAGGTCCCGATCCGGCCACGCAAGCAATGGCCGAGCGGATCCGAAGCCTCGCCGCAGAGAATAAACAGTAGAAGGCGGAAAATCCTGCCGGACTTCCCGCCTTCTGTCACTGTCGTCTTGAAATGACTACTCGGCCGGATGGATGGCACCCATAGGGCAAGCGTCAGCGCACGTGCCGCAGTCAACGCAGGCATCCGGGTCAATGGTGTAAACGTCACCTTCGTGGATAGCGCCCTGAGGGCACTCGCCTGCGCAAGTTCCGCAAGCTACGCAATCGGTTTCTGAAATCTTGTAAGCCATAATGCAAATTAAATTAATGTTCCTGTACCAATGCGGTTCCGCAGCCGTGCGCGGAACCGTCTGACAAAGATAGATGATTTAACGAGAAATCAAAAATAATTCAGGAGGGAACTGACGAGAAGCACCACGAGGGCGATGCATACCTTCACTGCCTTGGCCTTGATGAAGGAAGACTTGCTGTCCGCAAGCAGAGGCAATGAAGCGTGTCCGTCCTGCACGATGGAGTTGGCCAGCAGCACCTGGAACGGAATCACTCCGCCGGCGAAAAGGGTCACGAACACAAGATGCGGACCGGATTCCGGAACAAGGCCCACGAGAATGGCCAGAAGAATCATCAGAGCGGTGTTGTCGTTCACCCACGCGGTAAGGTCGATGAAGCGGAACAGGATTCCTATGACAAGCAGAACGCCGAAGGTCCACGCGAATATGCTCGGGAGATGCCGCCGGACTATATGGTCCCAGAGATGCTCCTCCACAAAGTGGTCGGAGCCGAAAAGCAGCGCCGCCAGCACAACGAGGCTCAAGGCTCCGAACATCCAGAACATCCAGTCTTCGCTCAGAAGGTTCAGCCCGTCCGTTTCCACTTCCTCCCCTTCCTCAAGGACGCCAGACACGAGCGCGGCTATGAATATGGCCACGCCGGCGAACATCAGGATCCTCTTCTTTCCGAAATGCCGAGTCCTGCGGAGTTCCCGGGGCTGTCCGGATGAATGGCTGTGGTCGTGTCCGTGGAGTTCAAAGGAATCCTCAAGTCTGGTCGGCAACGGTTTCCCTCCCTTCGAGAACCTGTCCACCAGCAGTCCGGTCACCACAGCGAGACAGAACAGAATCAGGAAAAGCCAGGCGGCCTTTCCGGGGAACAACGCGAGCATCATGAAGGATTCGTCTCCGGCCGTCGCGACCATCATCGCGACAAGGGCGCCGAAACTCAGCATACGGTGAGTGTACAGCGAGACTGCGGCGAAACCGCCGACGCAGCCTGGGATGGAGCCGAGCAGCGCGGACACGAGCACCTGCACGAAACCGGATTTCTTGAGAGGTCTGAATATCCTTCCGTCAGACTCGACGTTGAAAGACTCGATGAGCATCATCATCACGACCACGAGACCGGATATGAGCACAGCCCCGCGGAAAGCCTCGAAAATGACCTGCAGGCTGTCCGTAAAAATATTCACCGGCATATTCAGATTATCCATCCCGTGACGAAAAGGTTTATTATCGGACGCAGAGGGGAATTGGTGATGACCGTCATCACGACAAGGCACTCCCCTTCCGGAAGACCGGCAGTGTCGAACGTGAAATCAAGGCTTCCCTTCCCTCCCGCCGGCACGTCGCTGAAGGCGGCCGTCCTGAGCTTGGAATTTTCGGAATCGACCTTATAGATGTGGAAAGGTGACTTTCCCGAGTTCTTGAAGGTGAAGGAGCCGCTGACCTTGGTCCCAGCCTTGACCTTGCCGAAAGAGACCGTGCTCTCGTCGGCCATCGGGCTGGCGGCGTTGTCGGTCTGTTCTTTCGTCCAGGACGTGAAATTCTCCTTCGTGTAGGCGAATATTCCTATGCGGGGCTTGCCGGCGCCGAGTTCGGGATTCGGCTCCGTCGCGACTGCCTCAGCGCCCGCCGGCTTGCTTTCCTTTGCCGCCGCCGGGGAGGACACGGCTTTGTAGGACCGGCCGTTTACCACAGGAGTGGCGTAGTACCAGTTCTTTCCCCACCGGCTTCTGTCGGCGGTGACCGTGAAGGCCAGCCTGGCCGTGCTTCCCGCCGGGACAGGGTTCGGAGTCACCTTGAGGGACAGTCCGTCGCTGACATCCGAGAATCGGACATCGATCGGAGCGGTGCCGAGATTCGCCACCGTTGCCTCTCCGCTCTTCTGCTGTCCCTGGGACAGGTTTCCGCCCTTGACCTCAACCTTCTTGAAGCCCAGATTCCCGAAACGGAACGGATACATTTCCTTCAGGCTCAATTTCTTCTCGTGACTTTCGCCCCTGAGGCGGAGCACAACCGGCTTCTTCACGTCGGAAAAATAGACGGTGAGCGTCTTGTCGAAAGGATAGCCGCCCTCATCATTCTTGTAGGTGGCCTTTATGACGCCCTTCTCTCCCGGCTTCACGGGCTGTCTGGTCCACTCGACGGAAGTACAGCCGCAGGAAGTAAGGACATTGTAGATCAGCAGCGGCTTCTTGCCGATGTTGGTGGCCGTGAACGTCGCCCTCACGGGGCCGTCGGAGACGAGTATGTCACCGAAATCATAGACGAGCCTGTCCATCATCACCACGCCGCCGAACGTGTTTGCAGGGCCGGAGCCCTGGGCGGAAGACCGGACTGAAGGAGCCAGGAACGACAGAACAGAAAGGACCGATATGATTTTAAGGAATTTCTTCATTTCCGTCAAAACTTGTTGAAAATTCTTGTCAGGTCACAAATTTAGTCATTATCAGGGACACTTCGGCACTCCGGCGAAAAAAACAGGGCGCTCAGTTTCGCAGGACACTTTCAAATAACAACCGAATTTTGTAAATTTGTACGATTTCGCGACTAATCGGAAATGGCAGACATACAAAATCAGAACTTTGACTACACGGACGACAACATCAAGACTCTTGAAGGTGTCGAACACATCAGGAGGCGTCCGGGAATGTACATCGGAAGGCTGGGCAACGGCTCGAACCCCGGTGACGGCATCTACGTGCTCCTGAAGGAAATCGTGGACAACTGCATCGACGAATTCTCAGCTGGATTCGGCAGGCAGGTGATCATCAGGATAGAGGACAGGCAGGTGAGCGTCAGGGATTTCGGACGTGGAATCCCTCTCAACTCCGTCATCAAGGCCACAAGCCGGCTGAACACCGGCGGCAAATTCGACGACAAGGTCTTCAAGAAGTCGGTCGGGCTGAACGGTGTCGGCACAAAGGCCGTCAACGCCCTGTCGGAAAACTTCTACGTCGAGTCGTTCAGAAACGGCGAGAGTTCCTGGGCGCAGTACAACAGAGGCGAACTCAAGGACAGCGGCCACAAGGACAAGGTCAGCGAAAAGAACGGCACCCTGGTGGTTTTCACGCCGGACAGCGAGATGTTCGGCAACTTCGAGTTCCATTCCGACATCGTGGAGACGATGGTCAAGAACTACTCCTACCTCAAGAAAGGTCTGGCGCTAGTGCTCAACGGAGTGACCTACAAATCCGAGAACGGACTTCTCGACCTCGTGAGGGAGAGCCTTTCGGAGACTCCTCTGTACGAGCCAATCCATCTCCAGGACGAGGACATCGAAGTGGTGCTGACTCACGGCAGTTCCTACGGAGAGAACATCTCTTCGTTCGTGAACGGTCAGAACACGAGGGACGGAGGCACGCACCTCGCTGCATTCAGAGAGGCCGTAGCAAAGACTCTCAAGGAATTCTACAAGAAGGACTACAAGCCGGAGGACTGCCGTCAGGGCATCATCGGAGCCATCAGCATCCAGATCCAGGAGCCGAACTTCGAGGGCCAGACCAAGACCAAGCTCGGTTCGACCTATATGTGGGAGAAGTACAAGACCGACGAGAACGGCAAGAAGATCCAGAATCCGGACGGTTCCCTTGAAATCGACCGCGGCCCGACCATACGTTCGTTCGTCAACGACTTCATCGCCAAGCACCTGGACAACTATTTGAGAATCCACAAGGACATAGTCCCGGTCATCGAGAACAAGATAAAGGACTCGCAGGCCGAGCGCGAGCAGATAGCCGGCATCCAGAAGAAGACACGCGAGAGGAACAAGAAGGCCAACGTCTACAACCGCAAGCTGCGCGACTGCCGCTACCATTTCGGAGACAAGGCTCCGAAGGACAAGCCGGACATCACGGAGAAGACGAGCATATTCATCACTGAGGGAGATTCCGCGAGCGGAACCATCACCAAGGTCCGCGACGCAAACTGCCAGGCCGTGTTCAGCCTTCGCGGAAAGCCTATCAACTGCTACAAGGAAAGCCACAAGAAGGTGGCCGAAAACGAGGAGCTGAACCTTCTGATTTCGGCGCTCGGCGTGGAGGACGACCTCGACAACCTGCGCTACAACAACATAATCGTGGCGACGGATGCCGATGACGACGGAATGCACATCAGGATGCTTGTCCTCACCTTCTTCATGAAATATTATCCTGACCTCATCCGCCGCGGACACGTGCATATTCTTCAGACCCCTCTCTTCAGGGTGGCGAACAAGAAGGAGAGGCGCTACTGCTACTCCGTCGAGGAGAAGGACGCGGCGGTCAAGGCGATGAAGACCGCCGTGCAGATAACCAGGTTCAAAGGTCTGGGAGAGATTTCCTCCAACGAATTCGTGGACTTCATCGGAGAGAACATGAGACTTGACCTTGTCAAACTTTCCGACGAGGAGTCGATCGCCGACATCATGGAGTTCTACATGGGCGACAACACCATAGACCGCCAGAACTTCATCAGGGCGAACCTGCGCTCCGAAGAGGAGCTTGAAGACGTAAACATCTAAATGTTCAATGAATATGACAAAGTGGGCTGAATTCTGCGGCTGGCTGCTGAAAAAGATGGGATGGACCACCGTCGGCGGGCCGATACCTGAAAAGAAAGGCATAGTGCTGGGCGTACCCCACACCTCGGCGTGGGACTTCGTCATCTCGTACCTGTTCTACACGCAGTTCGACAGGAAGGCGCACGTGATGATCAAGAAGGAATTCTTCTTCTGGCCTGTGGGCGTGTTCCTCCGCAAGGTGGGATGCATCCCAGTGGACAGGAGCAGCGCCTCCGCGATGGTAAAGAGCCTGATCGAGGAGATGGAGAAAGTGGACGCGTTCCACCTCGCCATCGCTCCGGAGGGCACCAGGAAGCCGGTGAAGAAGTGGAAGACCGGCTATCACCTCATTGCGAGGACAGTCGGTTGTCCTGTCTATCTGGGCTACTTCGACTGGAAGACCAAATGCGTAGGCATCGGCGACAAGTTCGAACTGACCGATGACGCGAGGGCGGACACCGACAGGATCCAGGCGATCTACGAGGCCAAAGGTTTCGTGGGCAAGCATCCGGAGGGTTACATCACTCACTAGAAACGTAAACAAGGACCTTATGGCAAGCAGAAGCAAAGAGAATTACCTGACAACGCTGGCTAAGCTTTTCGAATATGCGACCGACAAGTTCGCCAAAAGACCTCTTTCGCGCTTTGTGGAAGGCGGGCAGGAGTACACCTACGAGAGTTTCAAGCACACCTGCCTGCAGCTTTCCCACCGCTTCAACCGCTTCGGAATCAGCGCCAGGGACAAGGTGGCCATACTTTCCAACAATATGCCCAACTGGACAGTGGCGATGTTCTCCTGCGTACCGTTCGGCAGGGTGACGGTGCCGATCCTCCCGGATTCGTCCGAAAGCGAGATCACCAACATCATCAACCATTCCGAATGCAAGGCCATCTTCGTGTCCAAAAGGCTGCTGAAGAAACTGAGCCAGGAGGTCATCGACAAACTGACCCTGGTCATAGACATCGAGACTTTCGATTTCATCAAGAAGGACGACAAGGCTTTCACCTGCGAAGGGCACGGCGTGGACCCGCAGGCCGATGACCTCGCATCCATCATCTACACCTCCGGAACTTCCGGCAAGGCCAAGGGCGTGATGCTCAGCCACCGCAATTTCTGCCAGAACATCATCGCCGCCTACCACGCCCACAAGGCCGGCAAGCACGACCGCTGGCTTTCGATCCTGCCGATGTCGCACACCTACGAGATGGCGTTCAGCGTCCTCTACCCGCTATACGTGGGAGGCTGCGTCTATTATATTCAGAAGCCGCCTACCCCGAGCATCCTGATGAGCGCGATGAAGAAAATCCGCCCGACAATAATGTGTGCCGTACCGCTGATCATAGAGAAGGTCTACAAGAGCAGCGTGGCACCCACCATCGAGAAGAGCCGTGTGCTTTCGTGGATGAAAGTCCACACGCCGTGGCTCCTTTACTGGATGATCGGGAAAAGGCTCTACAAGAAGTTCGGAGGAAAACTGAAGTTCTTCGGCATCGGCGGATCCAAACTGGACGGCACCGTGGAGGACTTCCTGCACAAGGCCAGGTTCCCTTACGCCATCGGCTACGGGCTGACCGAGACCGCTCCTCTGATCACGAACGCCTGCGTGGGCAAGACGGCGGTAGGCTCGATAGGCGTGCCGGCCTACAATGTGGAAGTCAAACTGATGAACGTCAACCCTGAGACCGGCGAAGGCGAGATAGTGGCGAAAGGCGACAACGTGATGCTCGGCTACTACCGCGACCCGGAAAGGACCCGCGCCGTGCTGAACGATGACGGCTGGTTCCGCACCAGCGACCTGGCCTGCAAGGACTCCAAAGGCCGCTACTACATCAAAGGAAGGCTTGGGAATATGATTGTGGGACCTTCGGGCGAGAACATCTACCCGGAGGAGATAGAACAGGTGATCAACACCATCTCAGGCGTGAATGAATCACTCGTCGTTGAAAGGAACGGCAAGCTTGTCGCCCTTGTGAAGTTCGATGACAACGTGCTGGACTGGAACCAGGAACGGGAGGACAAGTTCTTCGAGATTCTGCAGGCCAAGAAGCAGGCGGTTCTTGAATATGTCAACAAGCACGTCAGCAAGCAGTCCAAGATCGGCGAGGTGGAAGCGATGAAGGAGAACTTCGAAAAGACCGCCACGCAGAAAATCCGCCGCTTCAAGTACAAGGAAGGCGAAGAGAATGGCAGTGAGAATGACGGAGAGGACAAGGAGGAGGATCAGTCCCTGCCGAAGCGGGACCGCAACGATTCGTAAAGCCGCAGCGCAGCCTTGTTGTCTCCCGTAACCAGCGCCAGCGCGACGTAGCCTTCTATTTTCTTCATCCTGAATATGTTCCTACAGACGTAGCGCAGGTTGATTTCCCTGTAGAGCCTGCGGAACTCCTCGGGTTCAAGGGCGTGGAACGCCTTGACCTTGGCTATTGACTTCAGATTGAAAAGGGCCAGCCTTCTGGCTTTGGCATCTCCAGGAGCGTTCTCCAGCAGGGAGACACATTCGACGATGGAGTCGAGGCTCCGTCTGTACTTGGACCTCGTGAGCGAAGATCCGCTGATGAATCGGTCGTAGTAGTAATACGTCCCCTCGCAGAACGCGCAGTCCACTCCCCGGATGAAAAGGGACAGGCAGATGAAGGCATCCTCGGCTGTCGCAAGATTTTCAGGAAACGAAAGTCCGCACGCATCATAGGTGGTTCGCCTGATGAGCTTGTTCCAGAGAGAATGCGCCATACGGCCTCCGCACACGGCTTCCGCTATCCGCTTCCGGGAATATCCCGGATGGCACTGGCGTGAAATCTCGCGCCTGTCCTTATAGACCTGGCAGAAATCGCAGCAGACCACGTCGGCTCCCGTGCGCTCGGCTTCCGCGAACATCTTCTCAAGCAGGTCAGAGTCCATCCAGTCGTCAGAATCCAGATGGATGAAATACTTTCCGGACGCCGCCTCCATACCGGCCTGCCTAGCCGAAGACACTCCCCCGTTGCTCTTGTGGATGACCTTGACCCTGGGGTCACGGGCAGCATATTCATCGCAGATTCCGCCGCTCGAATCAGTGCTGCCGTCGTCCACAAGGACAAGTTCCCAACCGGCGAAAGTCTGCGACAGGACACTGTCGACGCTCCGGCGCAGGAAACGCTCGGCATTGTAAACCGGACATATTACCGAAACCTCAGACATACGCAGTTATGCTTTCGATTATCTCCTTCTCGCGACGGGCGGTACGCTCCCAGTCGAACCGCTCCTTCAATGGCTGGCCGCAAGGCTGGCAAAGGTACAGGACGATCTTCTCGGCCATGGCTGCCTCGAATCCGGGGCCGGGTTCAACGGTATATTCATCGTCAAGGATTTCCGGAACGCCCCCCACTCTGGCAGCCACGACCGCCGCTCCGCAGCCGGCCGCTTCGGCCACCACAAGAGGCAGACCCTCATTTCTGCTCGGCAGCACCAGCACATCGGTGCAGTTGAAGATCTCAGGCATCCTTTCAGGAGGCAGATTGCCCCAGAAACGGCACGAAACCGACTCGACCGATTTCATAGCCGCCTCGACCTTTGACCTTGATTTGCCGTCGCCTACCACCCAGAATTCCACTTTCTGCGACATCCTTTCCTGCACCGTTCTGAATATCTCCGGAAGGCTCTCAGGATTCTTGACCGGCATGAGATTGCCGGCGAAAGTCACCACCTTGCGCCCTTCCACGCCGAAACTGCTTCTCAAGGCCTTGCGGCGCTGCTCGTCGAAACGGATGAAGGCTTCGCCGCAACCGTTGTGCAGCACAGTCTTGCTGCCTCCGCCTATCCTGTCCGAAATGGACATCAGTCCGGCGCTGACAAAGCAGTTGACCTTTGCCTCAATCATCAGTTCGGCGGTAAGTTCCTTGATCTGAGGATGCCGGAACGGTGTCGAATGGATGTCGGAACCGTGCCAGGTTATGTAATATGGAATTCCGTACCTTCTTTTCGCCTCACGCGCGATGTAGGCGCCGACGAACGAATGCGCGGCGACCGCATCGTAACCTTCCAGGAGACTGACGTTTCTTTCGAGAAACCTGGGATAGGCGGCAGGCCTGAGATGCAGTTTGTAGAAGAGCAGATGGTCCAGAACTGAATAATCCTTCCAGACAAGATTCAGTTCCAGCCCGTCAAGAGTTATGCTCTTTCTTCCCCGTAGATCCTTCTCGGCCACAAGGCCTTCTCCCGGAATCCGGATGGAGCGGCGCCCGAGGACCGAACTGACAAAAGCATTCTGGTAGAGCTGGATGCAGTAAACGTCAATCTTCCATCCGGTCAGGTCGGCGAGGTGCTTCACTCTGGCGCACTTCGCGTTGAAAGCCCCCTTCCTGTCAAAGACGTTTTCTTCGAATATTACCGCTATCTTTTTCATCGAAGCAAAGATAGCGATTCTTTGTCAATATCCGGCAAGCTTGAGCCTGAACTTAAGGCTGCGGCTTCCGTCGGGGAAAGTCTTGGACTGCTCCTGAGTGAATCCGAGCTTGCGGTACACGTCGCCGTCCGACCAGGAGGCGTCGGCATAGCTCATCACGTCGTCGGGATGCACTTCTTCAATGAAAGCATTGAGCAGCTTGCCCATCCCGCCGTTGACTCCAAGACCTTCGGCGGAAGCATAGCGCACCCACTCGTACGAACAGACGACCGAACCTTCCTTCGTCCATTTCCTTGGGCCTGAAAAGCCGGCGACGGCGACCATGGTGCCGGGAGGGATGTTCTCTCCCCTCCTGACGAAAAGCCCGTAGAGATAGCGGCAGCGCGTGTAGCCGAGACGATGAAAGGATTGAAGGAACGGTTCAGCGACCGTCCTGTCAATCCTTTTCACCTCGCAGTTTCTTGCGTATATGCGTTTGAGTCCGTCCACTTCAAGTCAGATAAGCAGCCGTCCTGAAAATGGCGCTGAAGGACGCGCCGGCGGCCGGCTACCTCAGTCCTTCAAGGCAGGCCTTCACGTTCGCCTCGATGGACGACGCGGAATATTCAGCCTTTTCAAAAGCCTCTCCGGTGATGTGCTCGTAAAGTTCGATGTAACGGTCGGAAATTCCGCCGACAACTTCCGGAGTCATCTGAGGGATCTTCTGTCCGTCCTGTCCCTGGAAACCGTTGGCCATCAGCCACTCGCGCACGAATTCCTTGGAAAGCTGCTTCTGGTGCTCTCCTTTCGCGAGCCTCTCCTCGTAACCGTCGGCATAGAAATAGCGTGAAGAGTCCGGGGTGTGGACCTCGTCCATCAGATAGATCTGACCGTCCTTCTTTCCGAACTCGTACTTCGTGTCAACCAGGATCAGACCCTGCTTCGCGGCGATTTCGCAGCCTCTGGCATAGATGGCTCTGGTGTAGGCCTCCAGCTTCTCGTAATCCTCGCGTCCTACCAGACCCTGCGCGATGATCTCCTCCTTGGAGATGTCCTCGTCGTGTCCTTCGGCCGCCTTTGACGTCGGAGTCACGAGCGGCTCCGGGAATTTCTGGTTCTCCACCATCCCGTCCGGCATCCGAACTCCGCAGATGGTGCGCTTCCCTGCCTTGTACTCTCTCCAGGCGTGGCCGGCGAGGTAACCGCGGATGACCATCTCGACTTTGAAAGGTTCGCATTTGTAGCCTACTGTCACTGACGGGTCGGGAACGGCTATTTTCCAGTTGGGCAGAATGTCCGACGTGGCGTCAAGGAACTTGGCCGCTATTCTGTTCAGCACCTGTCCCTTGAAAGGAATACCTTCAGGCAGGACGACATCGAAGGCGGAGATCCTGTCGGTCACCACCATGACGAGATACTTCCCGTCAATGTCATACACGTCACGGACCTTGCCGGTGTACTTTCCGACCTGTCCCGGCAGATTGAAGCCGGTCTTTACAATTGCTTCCATATCAAGATAAATTTGTTCGAAATTTTCAAGGCCGCAAATTTAATCATTCTTCTTCAAAATCTCTTCAACCGCGGGAGCCAATATGTCATATTCATACCCCCTGGAAAGGCCGAACCGCAGAAGTTTGAATTTTTCCTGAGGGTCCCCTCGGAGCGTCCTGTACTTGGCCTCAAGCACGGCCCTCATCCGCCTGACGGCTTCATCCCGATCTATCTCCTTAAGCGCCGAAGCGATTACCGGCCTTTCTATTCCTTTGACCATCAGGGAGGAAGAAATCTTTGCCGGTCCCCAGCCGGTAAGCCTGGACTTCTCCCTCGCAAAGGCCGAGGCATAGCGCAGGTCATCGACGAACCTATCCTCCACCAGCGAATCAAGAAGCCTTCCGGCCTGTTCCCTGTCGCCTTCGAAAGCGGCTAGAGCCTTTCTGAATATGTCCGAGCGGCAATATTCCCTCTTCGCGCACTGGCCCTGAAGCCGTGACAGAACCTTTCCGTACTCCTCCATATTCCAGTCTTTCGATGTTCTCCTGAATATTCCTAGAAATCGAATCCGACGCTCAGATAGATGCCCACGTTGTTCGTGAAATCCGACCAGTGGACATTGGCGCTGACAGGGCCGATGATCGAGTTGTACGTGTACTGGAGACCGGCGCCGAAATATTCGGTCACGTCTGAACCCCAGTTCTCGAATGCCGAGATTTCATTGCAGGTGAAGGATCCGTTCGCGGTGGCTGTCAGGTAGTTGTTCTTGAAGAGCCTGAAGCGGAGGTCGGTCCTGACCACGCCGAGAATCTTCTGCATCGCGGCAGCATTGTCGATTCCGATGAACGGAATCTGCTGGTCAAGATAGCGCCCGGTCATGCTTCCGCCCATAGTGTTGGTGAACGGGACCGGAACTTCCTCTCCGATGAGATAACGGACATTCAGCGAAGGGATGAACGCAATGCGGTCCCCGCCGAGGACACCCTTGGCATCGAACTGGACAGCGTGGAAATTGTTGAAGCTCTTCGGGCCGCCGCCGAAGACCCAGTCGTACGATATTCCGATCGACTTGCCGCGCGTCGGAATGTAGGAATTGTCGAACGAATCGTTCCTGCCGTTCACGAAGAACGAGACGTAGTCATTTGACAGCTGATTGACGTCATAGTCTCCGACGACCTGTTCTGCCATAAGGGAACTGACGTTGTAGTAGTCGTTCCTGATGCCGGTCTTGAAGAAGAACTTCGACCACCTGATGTTCGAGAGGTAGATTTCCTGCCGCACGTCCAGAAAATTGATCCTGAACCTGTTGTCGCCTATGCTGAAAGTATTTCTGTCAGTGTAGCGTATTCCGGCCATCGCGTTGACCGTCATACCGCTCGGAGCGACGTAGGAGTAGACGAGGCTGGCTTTCGGATTGGACCCGACCCTGCCGGTGAAATCAAGGGAGGAACCCTGGATCTTGTGGACTCCCCAACCGAGGTTGACAAGGACGGAAACGATCTCTTCCGTGTCGAATCTGGCGCCGAGCCCCAGCTGGCAGACCGGTCCCTTCTTGCAGTTGAACTTCAGCCTGTAAGGTTCCTCATCGCCGAGAAGTTCATAGTTGACGTAGTCGAACGATCCGGTGCCGAATATGGTGGCGACTGCACTCTCTATGTCCTCGTTGCCCATCCTGGCACCTGCACCGATTCCGATCTTGTTCATCAGATATAGGCTTTCCTTGTCATCGACACCGCTTATCTCCACTCCCGACACAAGCACTTTCCTCAGCCTGATGTCATCGGCGGGATCATTGCGGACCTTATGCTTCACATTCCCGACGACGCCTTTTAGCGAGTCAAGCTGGGCGGAAACGGCGAGTGCGGCCTGATAGCCTCTGTGAATGATCGTGTCTATGCTCCTGTCATCGAAACTGAGCATATTGTACTCGTGCAGGTCCGGCTGGATGTTCACGTCAGGAATGTCGATGTTGGACTCGAAGGAGGTCCTTCCGAGCATATCGATTCCGGTGTTGATGATGTCGGCCAGGTTGTTGATCTGAGTGTAGTTCTTGTAGCCTTCAGACAGGTTCACCCCTATCACTATGTCGGCCCCGACCTTCTTGGCCAGATCCGTAGGATAGTTGTTCCTCATTCCTCCGTCCACCAGCACCATACCGTCCACCCTCACGGGAGCGAAAAGGCCGGGGATGGACATCGTCGAGCGCAGGGCCGTGTTCAGCTTGCCCTTCGTCCAGATTTTGGCGGTGCCTGACACGAGGTCGGTGGCGACACAGAGAAAAGGAATCGGAAGGTCGTAGAAATCCGTCTCGTCCTGATAGCCTACCGAAAGGGAACTGAGAATGTTGTTGACATTCTGCCCGTACACCATTCCGGAAGGGAGGCTGCCCAGAAGATTGTCCTTGACCATATTGGTCGCATCGGAATTCCCTGCACCGAAATGCAGGTCGTCCGACCTGCGGACATAGCTGTCGCCGTCCTTCACCATATCGATGAAATCTTTCCTGTCATAGAAGAACGGAAATGACAGGGCATATTTCTCCTTGTACTTGATTGTCGAATATGACAGATGCTCGCGCGGGACCTTGTCGCTGAGCGCAAGGTTCCAGTCTATGCTCCTGAGCAGCGAGTCCATCTGGTCGGAATTGTAGCCGAGAGCGTATATTCCTCCGACCAGACCGCCCATGCTCGTGCCCATCACGATGTCGACAGGCATCCCGATGGATTCAAGGTACCTTATCACGCCGACGTGCGCGGCGCCTTTGGCACCGCCCCCGCTCAGCACCAGGGCCACCGTCGGACGGTGTTCCTTTCTACGGATGGAGTCAAGTTTCGCCTTTATCTTCCAGACCCGCAGGTCACGCGCCTCACGTCCCTCGTCGATCCGGGCGTGGCGTGACTGGGAATATGCGGGGAATATGGAAGCAATGACCAGAAGCGATGAAGCGATCAGTTTTGTCAATGCCGTTTTCATAGCCGGATGTTTGTTCTCAGATGTTGATTGTTTTCTTGTGTTCGCCGGCAAGCAGGCCGCAGGCCGCCAGTATGTCCTCGCCCCTGGAGGCCCTTATGGTGCAGGTGATGCCGTTGGAAGACAGCCTGTCGCGGAATTTTTCCATAACGACCTGCGGCGAGGTGCGGTACGGAGCGTCCGGGATGCTGTGGAACCGGATCAGGTTTACCCTGCATTCCAGTCCGCGCAGGAGCCTGATCACGGCGTCCGCGTGCTTCTTGTCGTCATTCAGCCCCGCGAACATTATGTACTCGAAGCTGACGCGGCGCTGTCCCGTGAAATCATATTCACGGAGAATGTCGATGGTCTCCTCCACCGGCCAGGCTTTCTGGACCGGCATAAGTTCCGCCCTCTCTTCAGGGAAAGGGCTGTGGAGGCTGACCGCTACGTGGCAGCGTGTGCCGTCAAGATATCTCCTCAGGTTCGGGATGTGTCCGATGGTGGAAAGCGTTATCCTCTTCGGACTCCAGGCGAAACCCCAGTCCGCGGTAAGCACGTCTATCGCGCGCATCACGTTGTCCAGGTTGTCCAGCGGTTCGCCCATCCCCATAAAGACGGCGTTGGTCAGTTCAGGGGCTTCATCGACGGCTATGAACTGCGAAAGGATCTGCGCCGCCGTGAGGTTGCCGTGGAATCCCTGGCGTCCGGTCATGCAGAATCTGCAGCCCATTCTGCAACCTGCCTGCGAAGACACGCAGAGGGTCTTCCTGTCCTCGCCGGGGATCATCACCGCCTCGACAGATTCAGTCTCGCCGACAGGGAAAAGGTACTTCCTGGTGCCGTCGACGGATGTCTGGCTGCCTGAAGGAAGCGTGACTCCGAGGCTGAAAACCTGTGAAAGCTTCTCCCTTCCGGCCTTGGAGATGTTCGTCATCCCGTCGAATGTGCGGACTTTTTTCCCGTAGAGCCATTGAGCGAGCTGTTTGCCGGCAAAAGCCGGCAGACCTGCGGACAATGCCGCCGCCTTGAGTTCTTCAGGAGTCTTTCCGAGCAGTTCTTCACGCATAGCAACCAAGTTTTTCTACCGCCCGCAAAATTAGTGAAAAATAATGTCAGAATAGCGGAAGATTTAATATCTTTGCGACAAAGGCGACATCTTTTTCGCCACGATAACATTATATTCTATATTCTTTAAACATTATGGCAAAAGAGGCAGAGGCAAAGGCCGCAGACATCAACGCCGCCAAACTCAAGGCGCTGCAGGCCACGATCGACAAGATTGAGAAAGATTATGGGAAAGGGACGATCATGAAGCTGGGAGAGCAGCCACAATGGGACGTGCAGGTCATTCCGAGCGGTTCCGTAGCGCTTGACCACGCTCTCGGAATCGGGGGATATCCTCGTGGAAGAATCGTTGAAATCTACGGTCCGGAATCCAGCGGCAAGACCACGCTGGCGATCCACGCGATAGCGGAAGCCCAGAAGCAGGGCGGAATCGCTGCGATGATCGATGCTGAACACGCATTCGACAGGACTTACGCAAAAGCGCTGGGAGTCAATCTAGAGACACTCCTCATTTCACAGCCGGACAACGGCGAGCAGGCTCTTGAGATAGCCGACAACCTGATCCGCTCCGGCGCGATCGACATCGTGGTCGTCGACTCTGTGGCCGCGCTGACTCCTAAGGGAGAAATGGGAGACAACAAGGTCGGACTTCAGGCAAGGCTGATGAGCCAGGCTCTGAGAAAGCTGACCGCCAACATCTCGAAGACCAACACCTGCTGCATATTCATCAACCAGCTGCGCGAGAAGATCGGCGTGATGTTCGGCAATCCGGAGACTACGACCGGAGGCAACGCCCTCAAGTTCTATGCGTCTGTCCGCATCGACGTGCGCAAGACAACCCAGCTGAAGGACGGCGAAGAAGCCCTCGGCAACCGCACCAGAGTCAAGGTGGTCAAGAACAAGATGGCCCCTCCTTTCAAGAAGGCCGAGTTCGACATCGTGTTCGGTGAAGGAATATCCCACGCTGGAGAAGTCGTAGATCTCGGTGTCGAGTACGGAATCGTGGGCAAGAGCGGTTCCTGGTTCAGCTACGGCGACCAGAAGCTTGCGCAGGGGCGTGAAGCCACCAAGCAACTCCTAAAAGACAACCCGGAACTCTGCGACGAAATCGAAGCTAAGATCCGGGAAGCTCTCAAGAACGTGAAGGACTAGCGCTCCTTTCCCTCAGACACGGCTTTGTTGTAGCATTCACGGCACAAGGGCTCGTAGGCATCCTTTTCACCGAGGACTACGAGTTCCGTGCTGTGTGAAAGCCTGTGGGAATGGTTGGCGAGACTGCCGCACCTCACGCAGATCGCGTGGACCTTCCTGACCTCCTCGGCGACGGCCATCAGATAAGGCATAGGGCCGAACGGCTTGCCGAGATAATCGGTGTCAAGTCCGGCGATGATCACCCGTACTCCCCTGTCGGCAAGTTCCTGCGCTACATCGACAAGCGACATGTCGTAGAACTGCGCCTCGTCGATTCCGACGACCTGGACATCCGGTCCCACGGCAAGCATTTCCTTCGGATCCTTCACGGCGTGGCAGGGAATCTTGTGGAAGTCGTGCGAAACCACATCGTCCTCGGCATATCTGGTGTCAATAGTAGGCTTGAATATCTCTATCCTGAGATTGGCGAACTTCGCCCTTCTGATCCTGCGGATGAGTTCTTCGGTCTTTCCCGAGAACATCGAACCGCAGATGACCTCAATACATCCGGTTTTTTTTATGTTTTCTGAAAACATTTCGTTAGATTTGTTGAATTAAAACATTTCTCTCACAAAGATAGAGTTTTTATGGGAAATATCGATGAAAAGGCGATTGCCGCTCTGCTCGGAAAGATCGCCGGAATAAGAGCCGGACTGGAAGCTCTTGAAAATGAAATAAAGGCTCTCGGTTCAGCCGTTTCCGCCCCGGAGACGGACGTTCCGGCACAGGAATATCCTCAGGCAGGACCTGCGGCAGCCGCTACGGAAACATCAGAACCGGCAGTCGAAGAGATCGTTGCTGAAGAACCGGAGGACGAGACACCTATCGACATTTCAATTTCCGATTCCGACCTGACGTCCGGTGCATATGAAATGCCGGCAGAAGAGCCTGTCACCGTGGAAAACGGAGATTCCGTCGTTTCCGAAACCGGAGAGCAGGAGCAGGAACAGGAGCAGGAACAGCCGGAAGCCGCAGAGGAACCGGACTGGACGGAAGAGCCTCAGCCTGAAGCGGCACAGCCTTCCGAAGTCCAGCCGCAGGTGCAGGCGGAAGACGACCTGCCGTTCGGCGATGATGACCTACCGGACGAGTCTGCCGCCCCGGCAGCGAAACCGGAACCGAAGCAGAAAAGGCGCAAGGCCGTTCTGGACAGCGCCAAGGCTGAAACTGCGGTTATGGACGTGCTGGCCGACAAACAGGCCTGGCGCACCGACCGTCCCGGTTCCACAGTCAAGAATGTCATCAGCGCCATCTCACTCAACGACAGGGTGCTTCTCATCAACGTGCTCTTCCGTGAGGATCCGGTTCTCTTTCAGAACACGATAGCCGCTTTCAACGCGATGTCCTCCCTGGATGAAGCGGTCGGACACATCCGCACCAACTTCCCTGAATGGGACCTGAATTCCGAGCCGGTCTACAGGCTTATGATGGCGGTCCGCAGGAAACTCGGCTGAAACTGACGGCACCGGTCTATGGCAGGAATCCTGTACATCGTGCCGACCCCGGTCGGCAATCTTGACGATATGACTTTCAGGGCCGTCCAGGTCCTGAAAGACGCCGACCTGATTCTCGCGGAAGACACCCGGACAAGCAGCGTGCTCCTGCACCGCTACGACATCCGCGGCAAACTCCAGTCGCACCACAAGTTCAACGAACACCAGACGGTGGAAGTCATCAAGGAAAGAATCCTCGGAGGCCTGAACGTCGCTCTTATCAGCGATGCCGGCACTCCGGGAATATCCGACCCCGGCTTCCTGCTCGTGAGGACCTGCGCTGCCGAAGGAATTGAGGTCCAGACACTTCCCGGAGCCACCGCCTGCATTCCGGCGATAGTCTCTTCGGGACTTCCCTGCGACAGGTTCTGTTTCGAAGGATTTCTTCCGGTCAAGAAAGGAAGGCAGACTATGCTCAGGAGCCTTGCCCTCGAACCAAGGACGATGGTCTTCTACGAATCCCCCTACCGGCTCGTGAAGACGCTGGAACAGTTCGCGGAATATTTCGGGCCTCAGAGGGAATGCTCCGTAGCCCGGGAAATCTCCAAGATCCACGAAGAGCACAAGCGCGGGACTCTTGAGGAAGTCACGCTCTGGTACAAAGAGCACGAGCCCAAGGGGGAGATCGTCATAGTCGTGGCAGGAGCCCCTCCGGAGAAAAAGAAGCAGGAGAATGAAGCCGACGGGCAACCCTGAACAATAACTGACAACCCTGAACAATCAATGAATATATGGAAAACTCAAAGAAGAAGGACGGAAAACCGTCCGCATCGTTCGTCATCGGGGCGGTCGCCCTGCTGTTTCTCATCATAGGCTACCAGGCGGCCCTTTTCATCCACAAGGCCGCAGTCGCACGCATCATCGCGAATCACGACAGCCCGGACACCGTCTTTGTCCGGCAGACGGACACTGAATCCGCCGGCCGGACAGCGCACGGCGGCACCGCACGCTTCCCTGCCGGGAACGCGGCGGGAGGAGTCGCGAAGAAACAACCTGGCAGACCCGAAGCCAGAGAAAACGCAGGACAGGCCGTAACACGAAGGAATTCAGAGCATTCTGTAGAAGCGACGGCAATCAGGCGCAGCAACGCTCCGAGACGGTACGAATGCTTCAGGTTTGACCCCAACACCGCAGGGATCGATGACCTTATGCGCCTGGGATTTTCCCTCAAGCAGGCCGAGTCGATTGACAACTACAGGAAGAAAGGCGGAAGATTCCGGCGCAAAAGCGATTTCGCGAAATCCTACGTGGTCGAGGATTCCGTCTATGCAAGGCTTGAAAAGTACATAGACATTCCCAGGCTGGACATCAATTCCGCCGACTCGGTCCAGTTCCTGTCCCTTCCGGGAATCGGAAAGTTCTTCGCCGGGAAAATGGTGGAACAGCGGGAAAAGCTTGGAGGATATTCATCCATCGAGCAGCTGATGGACATCTGGCACTTCGACCAGGAGAAGTTCGACGGGCTGAAGGACCTTATCGAAGCGGACACGACAGGAGTGCAGGCATATTCATTATGGACACTCCCCGAGAAGGAACTCGCCAAGCACCCCTACATAGGCTGGCGGGCGGCTAAAGGTATCGTGCTTTTCCGGGAGAACTCGCCTAAGGAGGACTGGACAGTCGAAAATCTTGTGAAAGCTGGGATTCTTGAGCCGGGGAAAGGGGAAAAGCTCAGCCGCTGCCGGATAAGAAAGCCTGAATGAACTTCCGCCGACACGTCCTGCTCTCTCACCTTCAAGACTGTGGCCGGCTCCGTTGTTCTGAGGATTCCGGAAGGCCGTCGTAAGAGCCTGCGGAGCGGAGTAGGGCTTCGCAGGCGGAGAGGATGTCCTGGAAGGTTTTCTCGAAATCACCTGTGTACCAAGGATCCGCGACATCGCGGCCGGAGCCTGTGCAGGACATCAGCAGATGGATTTTGTCCTCCGGATCGGCTGCGATTATGCGGCGGATCCAGCGCAAGTTGCCGCTGTCCATACAGAAGATGCGGTCGAAGCGGTCATAGTCGGAGGCCGTGACGGTGCGGGCGGTCTTTGCTGAATCGAAGCGGACACCGTGCTGGGTCAGGCATCTTTTTGCCGGCGGGTAGATGGGGTTCCCGTATTCCTCGTCGGAGACGGCGGCCGACTCGATGTAGTACCGGTCCGACTCTCCCCTCGCCTGCACAAGGGCTTTCATTATGAATTCTGCCATCGGACTCCTGCAGATGTTCCCGTGGCAGACAAAAAGAATTTTTCTTATCTCGTTATCAATCATATTCTTACAATTGCCTCAAAAATATCGGTTGACATTGTGGTTGACATTTATGATGTCGTTTCTTCCCCACTTTTCCCGACAAAAATAGTCATTCCAATCGACTTACAGAACTTTTCGGACTTTTAGAGAGATACAACAGAACTGCCCAGTGGGAAGTGTCCAAGGACGGGTTTCCTGGACTGTAGCTGAACTTTGTGGCGGCAGGAAGCACGAATTTAGCGGCTATTTTGTAATTTTACATTTTTCATCCCGAATCTATCCTGACCAAAGGCAAGGATGATATATTGAAATTACTCTATATGAATAAGTTGCTATACAAATCACTTGGATGTTGGCTCATCTTGGCAGCGGCTTTTCTGCCGGCACGGATGTCGGCGGAAGCACAAAAAGCCCCTGCCGCGGCGCAGCCGGCCACCGCAGCGCTGACGACAGCAATGCAGCATGCCTCAACAGCACAATCGATGCCAACGGAACAGGGGATCCTGCTCACCGGAAGGGTGGTGGACACGGATGGCGAGCCGGTGATCGGAGCCGGAATCGTGTCGGCGGAGAAGAAATCGGTCGGAACGACCAGCGACCTAGGCGGCAGGTTCAGCCTCAGGCTTCCGGAAGGGGCCAAGTCCGTCATCTTCTCCTCTGTCGGGATGAAAGAGGTTGTCTACAAGATAGTTCCGGGAAAGACCGAAGGCATCACCATCGTGATGGAATGGGAGGACAACCAGCTCGACCAAGTGGTCGTGACGGGATACGCCCAGACGACAGTCAAGAGGATCACCGGATCCGTGGCCGTGCTGGATTCCGACAAGTTCACCGCCAAAGCCATCTCATCGGTGGACGCCCTGATGCAGGGAGAGGTCGCCGGTGTGACCGTCTCGGCGACATCCGGACAGCCAGGCACCCAATCCACAATAAGAATCAGAGGAGCGAACAACATAAGCGGAAGCAGCCAGCCGCTCTGGGTGGTTGACGGAGTGCCGCTCCAGAGCGAATCCCCTTCCCTGACTTCCGAAGAGCTCGCCACCGGAGGCTTCGACAACATATTCGTGAACGGCATCGGCAACATCAATCCGAATGACATCGAGAGCATCACGATCCTGAAGGACGCGGCCGCGGCGGCCATTTACGGCTCGAGGGCGGCGAACGGAGTCATAGTCGTGACTACTAAGAAAGGCGAAGCCGGAAAGATGAGGGTCAGCTACAACAACACCTTCACCCTTTCGATCAAGCCGCAGCGTTCCCTGAACCTGATGGACTCCGCCGAGAAACTTGCCTGGGAGCAGGAACTCTGGGACGAGTTCTCGGCAGACAAGTACGCCGCCTCCCTGAAGGACAACACGGTGATCTACCCGGTCGTCGGCATTGTCGGCCAGATCAGGGCCGGAGTAGGGCCATTCGCCTCGATGAAGGGCGACACCGCCGCCCAGGACGCCTGCATCACCTCCCTGCGGGATGTAGACACAGACTGGTACGGCCTGCTTTTCCGCAACGCCTTCTCGCAGGGGCACCACCTTTCGCTGAGCGGCGGCACCGAGAAGAACACCTACTATGTCGCGCTCGGAGTCAACGACGAGGACGGAATGCTGGTCCACAACGACTACAGGCGCTACAACGTCAACACCAAGATGACCCTCAAGCCGACGGACTGGCTCAGGCTGGACCTCGGGATGGAGGCCGCCAGGCAGGAATCCAAGATGCCTACCTCGACCGTGGACCCGTTCCTCTACGCCTACTTTTCGAACCCTTACGAGAAGGCCTACAACGAGGACGGATCCTACGCGGCGGACAACACTTGGTTCACCCTGGGCTACTACAACGGACGCGGAATTCAGGAGGTGATGCCTGAGAACGGCTTCAGCATCCTCCGCGAACTGGACTCCAACTACAGCGAGACCCGCAACACCAACGGCACCGTCAGGGCGCAGGCCGACTTCAGGATAGCCGAGCCTCTGCACTTCGTCGGACTCGCATCCTACTCCTTCGCCAACAACGCCACCGACAAGGTGGTGGACAAGTACACCTACACAGCCTTCAAGGACAGGCTCGGCAACGACGACCGTTCCACGACCAACCTCTACGGCAGCATAGCCCAGAACCGCACCAACCGCGACAGCTACGTGGTCCGTGGCCATTTCGCCTTCAACAGGACCTTCGGCGATAAGCACACTGTCAACGTGCTGGCGGGAGCTGAACTCCGCGGCGCCAACTCCAACACGATCTTCACGAAGCGCTACAACTACGACCCGAAGACCGGCACGACCTCCCTGCCCGCCATCAGCGGCACCACGGACGACTGGGTCTCCGACGTCGAGAAGCTGAACGGTGAATATTACAGCAAATCCCGCTACGCGTCTTTCTACGCCTCGGCGGACTACTACCTCGGAAAGACAATCGTCCTGAACGCTTCGTTCAGGACCGACGGAAGTTCCTACTTCGGAAGCAACCGTCAGTTCAACCCGACCTGGAGCGCCGGAGCGGCCTGGCACCTGGGCGAGGAGGACTGGATGAAACGGTCGCTGCCGGCCGTCTCCCACGCCACGCTCAGAACCGCCTACGGCTTCACCGGCGACATCAACACAAGCACCTCCCACCTGCTCGTGATGGAATATCTCCAGCAGCAGTACCGCTACTTCGGGGACAACACCTACAGCCTCGGCACGGTCACCTCGGCCCCGAACCCGGACCTCGGCTGGGAAAAGACCCGGGACGCCAAAATCGGGCTTGACTTCGGACTGTGGAAAGACAGGCTGACCGTCAACTCCGAGTACTACTACAGGCTCAGCACCGACGTGGTGGCCTCATCCTATGTGCAGAGCACGACCGGGTTCAGCTATGTCTATTTCAATTCGGCCGACATAATGAACAGCGGAGCGGAGGTCACGGTGAACGGGAAGTTCCTCCAGACGAAGGACTGGAGCCTCGGAGCGGCCGTGAACTTCGCCTGGAACTACAACAAGGTCCTCAAATACACCCCTTCCTCAAGCAGCGGAATATCCTCGAAGGACCGCTACGTGGAGGGTTATCCGACGGGAGCGATCATCAGCGGAAAATATGCAGGAATAGCCTCGGACACAGGACTTTATCAGTTCAAGCTCCGTCCCGACGCAGAGATTTCCTCGGCCACCGACCTCAACAAGGCCGACAACTACAGGTACTATCTCGGCACGACCATAGCCCCGTACACCGGAGGCTTCAACCTGACGGCCTCCTGGAAACAGCTCAAGCTGAGCGTCAACGGAGTGGTCTCTCTCGGCTCGAAGACCTACGAGAAGATGCGCTTCCCGGCCGGCTACTCGAGCTGCTCGCATTCGGGAGTCAGCACCGAGACCGTCCAGTCGCAGTTCAGCGACCTCTACGGCAACCATCTCAATGTCGAGAAGGACAGAACTTCCAGATGGACGGCCGAACACACGACCGGGGTCAAATACCCACGCATCTACGACTACTTTGACGCGAAGTACAACTTCTCGTCCTACTATCCGATGGACTACAAGATCGTCGACGCCGTGTACCTGAAGAACAATTCCTATGTCCGCATAAAGTCCATCATCCTGACATATTCCCTGCCCGGCGATGCGGTCAAGAAACTCAGGATGAGGGGCCTCAGCTTCAACCTTTCACTGAACAACTTCTTCACGTTCACTGAATATGACGGGATGGACCCGGAGGTTCCGGGGGCCACCTACCCTACAACAAGAAGCATGTCCGGAGGCATAAACGTAGAATTCTAAAGAGCCAGGAAAATCCATGAAAAGAACAAGAATATTCATAAAGCCAGTCGCTTGGGCGGCGCTACTTCTAGCCGCCGCAGGCTGCTCCGGCTACCTCAGCGTCAAGCCGCAGGGCGAAGTGATTCCTGAGACTGACGACGAGTTCGCATCCATCATCCACTACCGCCTGAGGCAGATCGAGGGCGGTGAGGATGAATATGTGGTCGGCAACATCGAGGCGATAGTGCATTTCGACGGGGTGGCCGACGACCTCGACGCCAACATCCGCAACAATGCCAACCTCCCGTCCTTCGCCGGCGACGAGATCAACAGCCGCCAGCTGGCCTACGAGAACGCCTGGGAGGTCGTCAAGGACTGCAACATCGTGATAGAGAACCTTGAGGGACGGGACACCGATGTCGCCAGAGGGGCCCTCGCGGCGGCATATTCAATGAAAGCCATCATCTACTGCAACCTGCTGAGGGAGTACTGCCAGCCGTGGTCCGACTCGCAGGCTGACGAACTGCCGGGCATCCCGATAGTGGACAAGTTCGACATCAGCGCCACCCCGGCCCGCGGCACGATGCGCCAGACCTACGACTATGCCAGGTCGCTCTTCTCTTCGGCGCTCGCCCTGGACCCGCAGGACCCGACCTACGTGTTCACCGAATGGATAATCAAGGGCTTCCAGGCGCGTCTCGAGTTCTGGTGCGGCCAGTGGGACAACGTCATCACCCTCTGCGAGGACATCCTCTCCGGCAGCGGCTACACCCTCACCCCAATTTCTGAATATGCCGACGTGATCAACGCCGAATATGACACGAAGGGCGAGGTGATGGTCCGCTCGTACATCAACAACTCCTGCGACATGGCGTGGTACATCAACTATCTGAAGTCCTATATCGGCGCGCGCCCGGCCTGCGCCAGACTCATAAAGCTTTTCGGCGACGAACCGGAGAAGGATGTCCGCTATTCCTGCAGTTTCGACAAGAAGAGGATGAACGTCAAGAATCCTGTCTGCAGGCTCCGGCTTTCGGAGATAGTGCTGATGCTCTCAGAAGCATATTACCACAAGGGCGATGACGCATCCGCACTTAAACTGCTGAACGAATTGAGACGCAACAGGATAGAAGGTGTGACCGACCTGACGGTGGATTCCCTGCCGGAAGTGCGGACCGGGGACAGGATCACGGTGGACTGCTACGGACAGCCGCTCACTCCCCTTCTCCAGGCCATCTTCGACGAAAGGCGCAAGGAACTCTACCTTGAGAGAGACCGCTGGTTCGAGCTGAAGCGGAACGGAAGGCCGGAATGGTGGATCATCAGCAACGGACTGAAATACACCACGAAAGAGTACCTCTACACCTCTCCGATCTCCAAGTCGGATGTGGACAGGAATCCGGAACTGGTACAGAATCCGGGCTACGTGTATTAAAATTTAATTACGGACTGTTAACAAAATGAGTACAAAATCCAGGATAATTGCTATATTAGCGGCTGTGTTAGCTAGTGTAAACCTTTGTGGGTGTTCGTACAACGAACTTCCTCCAAAGACAAAGGACGCGGAAAGCTCCTATATCAAACCTAAAGGAGAGATTCCGACCGATGCGGAAAGAGAGGAAGTCAAGGCAATCAAAGCCGAGTACGAAGCGGCAATCAAGGATGCGGACAAGTAGTTCAGCTTACAATCTGAAACTAAAAAGCCCTTATTCAAGAAAACAAGGCTGACAGAAGAACGGAAGAAACGTTAATTAGTAGTAAAACTATGGTTAAAAGATTCATTGCTTTCGTGGCCGCGGCGATAGCGGCGGCCTCCGCTTTCTCTTCCTGCGACAAGGAGGACAAACCGGCCGTCGAGTTCGAGAAGAGCTTCTACACCGTCCACGCCCAGCGCAGCGTCGACGTGACCGTCGTGCTGAGCGAACCTGCCGCCGCCGACATCTCAGTCGGAATCACGGCGACCGGAGCCGCTTCAAGTTCCGACTATGAACTCTCAGGAGTTCCAGTCACCGTGAAGGCCGGTCAGACCACCGGGACCTTCAGCGTGAAGAACCTCGGCCTCACCGAAGAGAAACAGCTCAAACTCAGCATCGTGGCTCCTTCAGGCTATGAGGCGGGAGCGAAGGAGATCACCGTCATCACTCCGGACCCGGAGGAGACGCTGGTATATTCATTCAAAGCCACCAAAGCCGAGGTGCTCGGCTCATACATCGCACAGATGACGGTCACAGGCGTCGAGTCAGGCGAGGATCTCTCGCTGGGCAGCGATGTCGTCATTCCTATGTCCATCACCGGTGATGCCGCCAAATACATCGTGTACGACACGACTCTCGGCGACGGGCCTTGCGCCGTGCTGCCTGCAGGAAAGCGCACCGCCAGCTTCAGTTTCTCGCTTTCCGAGGGGTTCACAGACGGTGATGCAGTCAGCATAAGTGTGGATCTCGACAAGGCCGAAAGGTTCATTCCGGGTGACAACGAGACGCTTGCTCTCACGCTCTTCTCCGTCAACGTTCCTGACAATCTCCTCGGCACCTGGACCTTCGACAAGGTCTTCGACGCCGACGAACTTATGATGTGGTTCGAGGAGATGGAGGACGATTCCGCCCTTCTTCCGTTGAACAACACCGGCTTCACCCTGACCTTCACCAAGGACGCCGCAGGAGTCGTGACGGTCACGCCTAACGACAAGGGGGATTTCGCCAACTATTTCAGGGAGGCCACCGTCACCCCGACCGAGCCTAAGAACTACTCGTCCGAGGGCAAGGTCGTAGGCAAGAACGCTGTCGAGGAATGCACGATGTTTATGGCAGAGGCAGGCTTCGACGTGCACACCAACAGGTACTACAAGCTGTCGTCAGCCAACAGGGCGTTCAGCAAGACGAAGGAAAGCCTCGGCGAGGCCGTGGTGGTGTTCACCGTCATCGACGGCAACCTTGTGGTCGAGCTGCGCGACTACGACACCCCTCCGTTCGGAGAGAACTGGTGGAACGACGCGAAATTCGACGCGGACATGTTCGGTTTCGCTTCGCAGTTCAAGAAACAATAGCATAATTTTCGCAGTCAAACGCATTCTTGCGAACATAATTGAACAGGAATGTCTGAAGAATTGAATCTGGTTTCCGACCTGGCCGTTATACTCGTGGCGGCCGGGATTTTCACCATCATATCCAAAGCGCTCAAGCAGCCGCTTATCCTGGGCTACATCATAGCCGGTTTCATCGTAGGGCCGCATCTCGGCCTGTTTCCGAAACTGACAAGCATGGAATCGGTGGAGCAGTGGTCGGAAATCGGCATCATATTCCTTCTCTTCGCTCTTGGACTCGAATTCAGCTTCAAGAAGCTGCTGAAGGTCGGAAGCAGCGCCCTGATAATGGCCGGGGCCAAGTTCATAGGGATGTTCGTGCTGGGTATGATAACCGGCTACGCGCTCAGATGGAGCACGATGGAATGCATATTCCTCGGAGGCCTGCTCTCAATGTCTTCCACGACCATAATCATCAAGGCATACGATGAGATGGGGCTCAAGAAGAGTCCCCACGCTCCGCTTGTGTTCGGAACCCTGGTGGTGGAGGACCTGATAGCCATCCTGCTTCTCGTCCTGCTTTCCACGCTGGCCGTGTCCAACAAGTTCGCCGGCGGAGAAATGCTCTGGGGCATCTGCAAGCTTGTTTTCTTCCTTGTCCTGTGGTTCCTTGTCGGAATCTACATCATTCCTACCGTACTGAGAAAGGCGCACAAGTTTCTCAACGATGAAATCCTGCTCATAGTCAGCATAGGGCTCTGTTTCGCGATGGTTACGATAGCCAGCCTTGCCGGCTTTTCGTCGGCTCTCGGGGCTTTCGTAATGGGCTCAATACTGTCAGAAACAATCGAAGGGGAACACATAGAGCATCTTGTCAAGACCATCAAGGATCTCTTCGGAGCCGTGTTCTTCGTGTCAGTCGGAATGATGATGGACCCTGCTGTCATCATCGAGCACTGGGGGACGGTGCTGGTCATCACCCTTGTCACCATCATAGGCATAGTGATCTTCTCGTCAAGCGGAGTCCTGCTTGCCGGACAGGGACTGAAAAACGCGATACATTCCGGTTTCAGTCTTGCCCAGCTGGGCGAATTCGCCTTCATCATCGCAGGCCTCGGATGCTCGCTAGGAGTGATGCGTGAATTCATCTACCCGGTGATCATCGCAGTTTCAGTCATAACGACTTTCACGACACCTTACATGATCAAGGCAGCAGATCCTGTCACGGAATTCCTTGAAAAGAAACTGCCGAAACACATACTGGACAGGATCAATCCGGACCCGGCGGACAGAGCCGGAAAAAGTTCGGCCGCCGAAGAAAGCGAATGGAAGAGGCTTCTCAAAGCATATTTCCTCAGAATCGGCCTATACGGAATCCTCCTGCTTGCCATACTGATCGGCTCGAAACTCTATCTTGAACCTCTGGTCACCAAGATTTTTCCGAAACTGGAAAACACTGTCGCCGACTGCCTTATTGTAGGCATAACCCTGGCGGTGATGGCTCCGTTCATCTACGGACTCAGTGTCAGCAGCGGCTCGATAAACGCCCCCGCCCGGAAGCTGCTTGGGGAGAAACCTTCCAACTTCTGGCCAATCCTCTTCCTGATGCTCATCAGAAGTTTCCTTTCCATCGCCTGCGTTCTTGAGGTGTTCATGACACATTTCAAGGTTTCAGGATGGTTCATCATCATTGTCACGGCGGCGGGAATAATATTCTTCTACCTTGCAAGACGGTCGGCGCACCGATATTCCTCGATCGAGATGCGGTTCATGAACAACCTCAACCAGAAAGAGGAGATAGCGAGAAGCCAGGCCCCGGTCACGTCATCGATCCAGGACAAGCTGTCCGGCTACAATGTGCATCTCGCCCCGCTTGAAGTGTCGCCTGACTCAGAATTCATAGGCAGGGAACTGCAGTTCATCCCGACAATCAGGGAAAGCGGCGTGAACATCATAAAGATCCAGAGAGGAACGCACAACATACTCATTCCGCAGGGCAAGGAACACATCTACCCTAACGACAGGCTGCTGGCCGTAGGCACAGACGAGCAGATAGCCTCGTTCGAGGAAGCGATGAACTCCTCGGTAAAAGCTGCGGACAACAGGGCGGACGACGAGTTCTCCGTGGAGAAGGTGGTTCTCGGCCCGGAATCCTACCTCACCGGCAAAGTTCTGAAGGAAATGAATATGCGCGCAGCCGGATGCATGGTCATCAGCGTCCTGAGAAACGGGAAGTTCGACACCAACCCGAAGGCTGACACAAGGTTCAGGGAGAACGATGTCGTCTGGCTGGCCGGAACCAAGGAAAGCTGCCGCTGGTTCGGCAAATGATGTCCAGGCCAAGCGGCTATCTCACGCCCCATTCAGAAGGCTGAGGTCCCATTTCAAGTTCGAGGGTTCCACCTGCCGCAATATCCTTGTAATCGATGAAGCATTCGTCCAGCGCCTTCCCGTTGAGGGTGGCGCTTTGGATGTAGATGTTCTCCGGACTGTTCCCGCGCGCAATGACAGTGAAGTTCTTGCCGGAAGCATAGACCGGATCCGTCTTTATCACTATCCTGTCAAAGACAGGACTCGTGATCTCCATCCGGGTGTCGCCCGGGCAGGAAGGATGAAGGCCGGAAGCGGAAAGCACATACCAGGCTGACATCTGGCCTACGTCGTCGTTGCCCACCAGACCTGTCATCATGTCGTCCGAATAGGCGTGGCTGCAGATGAAACGTGTCCATTTCTGGGTGTTCCACGGCTCGCCCAGGCGATTGAACAGGAACGGCACAAGATGCACCGGTTCGTTGGCGTGGTTGTAATAGTCGTTCCACATCATATTGTCCGGAGTCTTCTCGAAGAACTCCGTCAGGTCGGCAAGAGTCCTTTCGCGGCCGCCCATCAGTTCCGCCATACCTTCCGGATCGTGAGGCACGAACCAGCCCTGCTGATAGGGGTTGCTCTCGATGCAGCCGTAGCCGTGCCTGGTCCTGGCGCTGTCCGGCCATTCGCCCCAGGAACCGTCGGCGCGGCGCAGCCTGAACCAGCCCTTCCCGCCATCGAATATGTTCCGGTACGCCTGTCCCCTCTCCCGATAGAGAGCCGCGTCCTCCGTCTTGCCCAGAGCGTCGGCCAGTCTTGAGATGCACCAGTCAAAGTAGGCATATTCAAGGGTCTCGGAGATGCCGTTGGAAGACGGCGACCACCCGAGAGGCCAGTTGCCGAACTTCGCGTCGGAATTGACGGCATAGCGGTAAGCCTCCTGCACATCGTAATTCCTGCAGATGCCTTTAAGGTAGGCGTCTGCAAGCACGGAGACTGCAGGATTCCCTATCATGCATCCTGAATATGCATTCAGAAACTCCCACCTTTCATAATATTCTCTTCCGCTCTCCCTTGCCAGAGAGACAAGCGACTCGAGGACATCGTCGACAACCCCCGGATTGATGATGGTCTGCAGAGGCATCTCGCTCCTGAAGACATCCCAGCCGCTGAATATGGTCCTTTTGACGAATTTTCCTGAAGCCTCGTGAGGTTTCAGGTCACCGCCGACATAGCGGCCGTCCACGTCGGCATAGATTCTCGGATCGATCATCGAATGGTAAAGAGCCGTGTAGAAAGTGGTCTTTTCGGCATCGGAACCTCCGGCTATGCCGATCTTGGAAAGCTCCGAGTTCCAGCTGTCATAGGCTTCAGCCTTGATCCGGTCGAAATCCTTGCCGGCGACCTCCGCCTCGAAATTCTTCCTGGCCCCGTCCTGGTCCACGAAGGAAATCCCGACCTTTACGGTCACCTGCTCACCGTCGGAAGCAGGAAATTCGGTAAAGAATCCTATGTGCTTCCCTTCAAGTTCGCCGGCATCGCGGATGACTTCCGCTTCCGCGACGCGCTGCAGATAAGGAAGACTCTGGACGTCATCGTTCTTTCTGCTCCACCCGTCCGGAATGTCGGCGCTCCAGAATCCTTTCGACTCGAACGGGCGGCTGAATTCAGCGTGGAACCAGACCGTATAGTTCGCATCACCGCCGCCGTCGCCCCAGCCACCGGTCTCCGGCGTGCATTTCATCCAGCCCTCTATCGTACGGTCATTGACGACTTTCACGTACTGTCTTTCCGAAGTTCCGCCGACTCTGCGGGCCAGGTCCACCTGCACGCGGGCAAGTTCGTTCTCCGGCCAGGTGAAACGCAGGATTCCGCAGTGGGGAGTGGCGGAACATTCGGCGAGAATTCCGTAACCGCTGAGCAGGACCTTGTAGTAGCCCGGCACTGCCTTCTCCGAAGACTTGTCGTAGACGGATCTCCATCCTTCAATGCTGCCGTCTTCCTTTCCCGCGACAGTGCGGAGAGGGCCTGTCGTCGGCATCACCAGGAAATTGCCCAGGTCGCCGTACCAGCCGACTCCGCTCATCTGGGTGAAGGCAAAGCCTTCTATGGTCTTCATTTCATAGCTGTAGCCGCAGCCGTTGTCTCCGCCCGTCACCGTGTTCGGGCTCACCTGAACCATTCCGAAAGGGGTAGTCGCACCGGGGAAGGTCTTTCCAAGGCCGTGGCAGGCACGGGCGATGTCGGTGTTCGTGCTGGCTCCGATGAACGGATTGACGTAACTTGCCGGATCCTCAACCGTCTGCGGATTGTCGGAGCAGGAGGAGAAAAGCGCCGCTGCCGCAAAAACAGCGGAAACGGAAGCGAGCGCACGGAAAAAATGCTTTTTCATTTTAACAATAATAAATAGCGTTATCAATTACTTGCCGCCTCTCGGATGATGTTCGAGAATGGCGCGCTGCCAGGTGGACGAGTCGATGTGGGTGTAGATTTCAGTCGTCAGGATGTTCTCGTGCCCCAGCATTTCCTGCACGACACGCAGATCCGCTCCGTTCTCTATCAGGTGGGTGGCGAATGAATGGCGGAAAGTGTGGGGCGAAATCTCCTTGCGGATTCCGGCAAGCATAGCCTGCCTTTTCACCATATTGAACACCGAAATCCGGCTAAGGGGCGAACCGAAACGGTTGAGGAACAGGATGTCATCGTATTTGGGTGACGACACTTCCGGACGGACCGGAAGGTAGCCCTGCACCGCGTCCTTCGCCATCTCCCCAAGCGGGACTATCCTCTCCTTGTCCCCCTTGCCGACAACCCTGACGAAGCCCTCGTCGAAATAGACATTCGAAATCTTCAGTCCGGTGGCCTCGGAAACCCTGAGACCGCATCCGTACAGAACCTCGAGGATGGCGCGGTCCCGCTTTCCGACCCGGCCGGTCAGGTCAACGGACTCCATAATGGCCGCAACCTCATCGACTGAAAGCACTTCCGGAAGGTACCGCCCGATCTTCGGAGAATCCACCTGGTCACAGGGATTGTCCTTGCGCTCACCTTCAAGAATCAGCCAGTCGAAGAAAGACCTCAGCGAACACAGCAGCCTGGCCTGCGAAGTCTTGGACAGGTTCTCCTTGCCGGCAATGTATCCCACGATGTCCTCAGGTGTGACATCGGCCGGGTTACTCTCTACTGCTGAAAAGAACGCCTTCAGGTCGGAAGCGTACGAAACCACCGTGTTGGGTGACATCGCACGCTCTATTTTCAGGTAATAGGAATATTCCTGCAGAGTTCTCGCCGCAAGGTCCATAGTTCAGAAGAAGCGTTACAGAGTCCTGTACTTTCTGCCGTAGTCGAGCTGCTGCTGAAGGTAGTCGTCCACATAGGCTATCTTGTAGTCGACCACTTCCCCGTTCTTCTCGACAGGCACGATGTCAGGATTGACGAACCCGCCGTAAGGCTTGAGGTTCAAGGCCTTGTACCTTTCGAGAACCTCCTTGTGGAGCTGAGGGTCGATGTTGACGGCATATGTCTCCACGAGATTCTTGCCGGCGGCGTAGTCGCCCTCGGACTTGATCCTCTGAATCTCGGCGAGCAGGCTGGCGAACAGGCCCCGCAGAGCCTGGTAGTCATTGACGACGAAATACGTCTTGCCGTCACGCACCTTCTTCTCGATGACATTGTCCGCCGCGCCCTTCTCGTAGCACCACTGAGCGATCAGCTTTCGGTTCTGCATATGCGCCTCGGTGTTTTTCTTTCCGAGTTCGACACGGGTGAACTGCACGAACAGGCCGTTCCTGATGTAGTTTGAATATTCCGGCTTCCAGGCCTCGGAGTCAGGGATGATGCCCAGTTCGACCATCTTCGGATCGGCTATGTAGTAGAGTCCGAAAAGGTCGGCCCTTGCCTCCTCCAGCGTGGACTGGTACTCGCCCAGAGCGTTGGACGAGACTCCTGGCAGCAGCTGTCCCGAACCGTGGCCGAGGCATTCGTGAAGGTCGGTGTGGATCTCGTCGGTATAGGAGCCGTACTTCTTGTAGGCGTCAATCTCGGCCTGGTCGTAGGCGAACTCCTTCAGCGTGCTGTTAGGGGATTCCTGCGCGGCATAGTCGTAGGCGTGGGTGATGTTGGCGATTGTCACGGACTTGGAGCCGTAGTCCCTTCTGATCCAGTCGGCGTTCGGGAGGTTGATTCCGATCGGCGTGGAAGGATAGGTCGCTCCGGCGAGCGTCACGCCGTTCACCACCTTGGCGGAAACTCCCTTGACCACAGGCTTGCGGAAACGCGGATCGACCGGCGAATTGTCCTCGAACCACTGGGCGTTGGCGCTGAGCACCTCGGTGCGGGCGGAAGCCGCCGAGTCCTTGAGGTTAACATAGCCCTCCCAGGTTGCCTTGCGGCCGAGCGGGTCGTCATAGTTCTCGATGAAGCCGTTGACGAAATCGACAGTGCCCACGGTGT
>CAVCDF010000109.1:0-6231 GCA_963600795.1 Anaerotignum sp.
TATGATGACGGAACGCGACAGGATTAACTCCATCAACTACGCACGGCAGGAAGGCCGAGAGGAAGGCGAGCGGAAAGGCAAGGCGGAAGGCAAAGCGGAAGGCAAAGCCGAAGGCAAAGCCGAGTCTCAGCGTGAGATAGCCGTTGCATTCAAAGCCAGGGGAATTGATGCCGGTACGATTGCGGCTTGCACCGGACTTTCGCTCGAGGACGTGGCCAAGTTGTGAAGTACAACGGTGACATGAAGACGGAACGGGACAGGATAAACTCCATCAACTAAGCTCGTCAGGAAGGCAGAAAGAAAGGCCGGGGCGAGAGTTACGATGGCGTTGCCAGGGTGACTGAGTTGGAAAACTGTTTCAGAAAAGTTCAAGCTGCTGCTCGATTTGAGGCAACTCGGCGTTTTTTCTTCCGAGAAAAAGTTCCATCGTGGAAAACTGCTTGTCCGTTATGCACAACACCCCCACCTTGCCATAATCCGGCAGCAGACTCTTAACCCGGCGGACATGCACATCGGCATTCTCCACCGAAGGACACTGACGCAGATAAATCGAAAACTGGAACATCGAGAACCCGTTGCTCAACAGATCCTTACGAAATTTTGCAGCAACCTTGCGCTCCTTCTTTGTCTCGGTCGGCAAATCAAAGAACACAAGAACCCACATGATACGATATTCACTAAACCTCGACACCTCACATCTCAGGATAGGCCAACCGGCGCGACTCCCCGGAAAAACATCTGGCAAGGGAGGCCGTCGTCTGGCTCGCAGCCAGCATCAATGGACTCCGCCGGCCAGAGATGACCACATCAAGCACCGGCACGCTCAAGAGCCGGGCCTTGATCTCCCGGGTAAGCTCCACTTCCAGCCCCGTTTCACGGACAATGTCGACCACCAGCCTGTCGACATAAGGGCGGTACGGCTCCATCACATCATCAGCCAGACAATAGGCATTGTACCTGTTGTGATGATGGATACCCAGCGTCGGCAGAAGCCCGCTGGCAACAAGCGAACGGGCGATGACGGCACGGAGAATCGCATAGCCATAGTTCAGAAGATTGTTCGGAGCCTCATCGAAGCGGCCGCGCACGAAAGACAAGGCATCAGGGAATATGTTTTTCCAGTAGAACGCAGCGGCCCGGCCCTCTATGTTGTCAGCGTCGCCGCTTCTAACCTGGCCAGACCACACAAGCATATTTTTGGCAGGCTCTCCGGTAACATATTCAAGAACAGCCGCCTGATTGCGGATCTTGCACTCGATTGTCTGCTGCCAGAGTTGCTTCTTCAGCGGCAGGGACGCGTCAAGCTGCGAACGGAATCTTTCGTTCTGCACCGTGTTGGCGTCCAGCGGCATCAAAAGGCCTGTCGGCATACACTTCTCGTTGCAGGTCACCACAGCCACATTGTTGTCCAGCAAGGCGGACATCAATCCCGAGGTGGCCGTTATCTGACGGTTGTCAAGAACCACCACCCCGATGTCCTCGACGGCGATGAACCGCCTGGACTCCTCCCCGGACGAACCGTCATCCGAAGGCTTCGTGACTACAAGCCTCTGATTGTCAAGGGACAGATAGGCGGGATTGCCGAAATACAGGGTGCGCTTGATCATATTAATACTCTCCTATCTGGACTATGCGGCCGAGATGGTCAATACGGACTTTGACGACACCTTCAAGATTCGTAAGACATGTTATTCGTTTCCATGTAACATCTTTTAATTCAGCAGTATTCTCAAGCGTCGTCTCAAGATGATGACGGAACCAATAGTCTTTACTGCTCAGTTTCTGAACCCTGAACAGATTCTCGCTGATCTCCTTGTAATTAGCCGGATCCATAAGGTCGATGTCCTGCGGATCGAAGCCGGTCGCAGGGTTCGGGAAGACGAACATCTCGTTGATCTTCATACTGAATACAAAACTCCAGCCCTGATCCTTTTTGTAATCCCTGTCGACCACCGGAACTCCGGAGGTCTTCCGCTGCAAAGCATCCATAAAGGTCACGATGTTCTCCTGGAAGTTGCCGTCAGCATCTCTGTAGATGGCCACGTGGTGATTGTTTCTCAGATTAACGAAATCATTCGGTATCGGCTTTCCCTGCCTATCAAGAACTAGTTTGCCGTCCTTGTCACGCTTGTTCCTGATGGCGCAAAGATCCAGATTCTCTGCGATTGTGACCTTCTTGAGCCTGATACCCTTGGCCTCATCCACCCAGATAGGGTTCTCATCCAGGTTGGCGAACGCCTTCGCCTGATCGCCACCGAACTGGTCAAGCCTCTCCTGAAGCAGCTTCTTCACTCGGCCATCGACTACCTTGTCCAGACTCAAGCCCGGGCCGACATCCTTCCGGATGGTGTACACGGTCTTGAATTTCACGCATTTGACCTTGGCCGGCAGGGTTATCGAACCGGCGGTGTCCACATAAATAGGGTTCTTGTCCAGGGAATTCTTCCCGGTGAAAGCCTTCTTCACATCTCCGCCGAACTCCTCGAGTCTCCGGGCCAAAGCCAGCCGCTCCGCCTTCGAAGCGACACGGGCGATCATCTCCGGAGTCATCTTGGATCCGACAGGCACCTCGAAAGTCTCGTAAACATTGCGACGGCCGTAAACCTGCTCCTTGTGCAGCTGGCCGCGCGGGGTCAACGACTCTACCTTCTGTATTTCACCTCCGGCCTTGCGGATCTTGTTGATGGCCTTGGAAGTGACCTTGTTCTTGGCCTTTACGGACACGAGAGTCGACTCAAGAGCCTTCCTGAACGCCGGGCGAAGCTCATTCAAAGGCATAGGCGGCACAAGAATTTTCTTGTTACGGTCACCGATCCTCACCGTCATCTTCTCCTTAAGCGAATAGTTTTCAGACCCTTGCTCAGCATTCAAAGTGTTGAGTACCTGAATATGCTCACGCCTGGTGAAGGCGATGGTTATCGCATCCATAGCGTGGTGACGATGGTCGTTACGCTTGGTCCAGTTCTCGATTTTTTCAATATGTCCTCCATCCGTCCGGTCAACATCGTAGGTCTTTCCGGCCTGACGGTACTTCGGCAGATTGAGTTCCTTCATCACATCGACGAGATTCCACTGCTCACGGAGCAGTTCAGTGATCTTGCCGCTGGTCGGCACCACCGTCCGGACATATTCATTCAGAATCTCTGTGGCTTTCTTCGCTATGTACTGGGTGCTCGTGAGATCCCTGTTCACGAAATCGGACGGGATCTCGGATTTCGTCATCAGCAGATAGTCGTGCTTTCTCTTGGAAATCGCGTTCCGCACGTACAGCAGGTCATCCACAAGCGTCTTGTATTCATTCTTCCCTTCCTCGCCATACTTCATGACGACATAGTCGACCGCGGTGTCACTCCCCTTCTCACGGTTCACGTCAGAGAATTCCAGAGTCTTGTTGGCATAGGAATCATCGAACATCAAGGCCTGAGGGATAATATGCTCAATGTCGATGCCTTTGCTGAACAGCATATCCCGAGGAATATACTTCCCTGAATAAAGCGTCTTGTAACCGTTCGGCTTGAGTTCCTCGTAAAGCCTGTAGCGCAGGATGTCGTTCGTACTGACATAGGAAAGATGGAACTCGGTCTGGAGTTTCTTCTTGATCTCCTCGTTCTGTTTGGTCCTCGCGACGATGTCCTGGGTCGCTTTCTCACGCTGGGCAGCGTTCTGCTTGAGGCTTCTGGCCATCTCGATGTGGATTTCGTCCGGCCTGCCATATTCATCGCCCACCATATTCACAACATTGATCATCTGGTTGAGGATCTTTTCCACCACCGGATTCCTCAAAGCACCCTTAGGAAGCACCTTAAGCCGGTCTTTCAGCACCCTGCTCTCATTTTCCTCCCTGGTCACCGACGAAGAATGGTTGTAGCCCGCAAGGCTGCAGGCGACGTCATAGGTCTCCCCTCCCTTGAGGTGCGGGAGAATCTTCCGCATCGCCTTGTGGCTGAGGGAAGCATAGTCCTTCACGAACCTGACGGAAGTGAGCAGCCTTGAATATTCAGGCGGCATCCCGCAGATTTCGGAAATCCTGCGCACAAGACTTTCATCCCCCGTGGCGGAGCTGTCTCCTTCGTAGGAATACAGCAGATGCCAGAGTTTGAAAAGCGGCTGCCGCTCATATTCCTCCTTCGGAAGCGAGGAACCATACTTCAGCACTTCCGCATTGAAACCAAGTCCCTTGAATATGTCCTCAAGGATCCTGCGTACCTTCTCCGGGGAGGTCTTGTCAAGACTGTACTCGCCGTGGCCGGTGGCCGCAGCTATTTCCAGGAATTTCCCGAACAGGGCCGACATCGTCAGATTGCCCTGGATGGCTTTGTCTTTCCCGTAGTTCAGTTCATAGCCTCGGGGCTTTGTGGTGAACATCTTGAGGATTTCGTCCGGCTTGACTTTCTCCCTCAGCGTCAGGACATCCACAAGCCTGGACTTCTCTTCCATCGACAAAGGTCTCGATTCTCCCGTGTCCTTGGACTTGATCAGGATGTTGTTGACCACAGTCCAGATTTTGAACTCCTGGAAAAGCAGGGATGAGCGTGGAGCTACCCTGCAGCTGTTCTCGAACTCGCACTTGCTGATGAGGTTCTTCTGTGACCTGAGCCGCCTCTGGTAGAAGATGACGGTGTCGCGGATCTCGGACTTCAACGCCTCCGTGAGTTCAGGATGGAACTGTTTCTGGCACTCCCAGATCCGCTCGAACTCATCAAGATAGTCCTGGCGGTAGAAGACCTGGTTCTTCGTGCTGTAATTAGGGTTTTCAAGAATATGCCCGTAGAGGTACTGTCCTACGGTCTTCTTGGAGAACACAAGCTCCTTGCTCCTGTCGCTGATCGCACCGAGGTAGCCGCTGGAGCCCTGGATTTCTCCACGCAGATCCGCAATAACATACGCAAGCGTTTCTTTTTCAAGTTTTTCCGTCAGTGCATCGACTCTCCACTGCAAGGCCGTCTTCTTCTTTTCAGAACCTTTGTTGTCAGCCGTGTAGATTCCGAACTTCGCCAGGAATTTCTTCGTGACATTGCTCTTGCCGTCCAGTTCGATGCTCTTCTTGAAATCCTCCGTCAGGATTTCAGGCCAGAACTCCGACTGAGTCTTCCAGATGCGTTCGAACTCGGCCGTGAGGTCGGAACGGTAGTAGTCAGGCATCATCCTCACTCCCTTGGCCATCAACCGCAGGGAGTACTGCGCTGGAGTCAGCCCCTCTTCATAAAGTTCTTTGGCCACGCTCATCCCGTCAACAAGATGCCCCTCCTCTGCATTGTCCGCGAGACGGTTGCTCTTGTAGCCTCGCTTGCGGTTTATCATCAGCAGGACTTTAGACAACTCTTCAAGGGAAATCTCATTCTCAGGCGCTTCCGCCCTGATCCGGAAAGTCTGGTAAGTCGAGGCCGCACCCTGTTCCGAGAACAGAGTCTCCTCGCTCACCCAGCCTTCTCTCCTGAGAATCGAGATGAGATGCTCGCGGCGGAGCTTGTAACGCTGGAGGTTGCGCCGCATGCCGCGCTTCAGCCTTCGGTCGGCATTCGTGGTTATGGCCTTGCCTTTCTCAAAGCTGTCCTTCTCATCTGTCGTTAGGGGATTTACACGAACTCCGGCCTTGATTATCGATGATTTCTCGTCCTTGGTCTCGGCTTGCTCAACGAGCGCCCAGCCTATGCTTGTGGTCCCTAAATCCAGACCCAATACTCTTTTCATAAGCGGTGATAATACGTTTTGCACAAATTTAAGAAAATAATTTGCAAATCAATGGAAAGTGACTACCTTAGCGGGACAAAAGAAGCAATTCACAATAAGGATTATTCCGTTGTGAAACATCATTGGGAGCGGATCGCAGGATTCGCTCCTGTTTTTTTTGCCAGAGCACAAGGGTGTCACAAAGGGCAGTTAGAATGTGGGAATGCGATAGAAAAAAAAGAATCCGGAACAGCGAAAGTTGTTCCGGATTCTTTGTGGAGATATAGAGATTCGAACTCTAGACCCCCTGCTTGCAAAGCAGGTGCTCTACCAACTGAGCTATACCCCCAAACTTTTCAAGGCCTGACGCCTTCCTGTAGGCCCTGGCAGAGTTGAACTGCCGACCTCTACATTATCAGTGTAGCGCTCTAACCAACTGAGCTAAGAGCCTATATAAATAATGAAGGATCAGTACGACTCATTAACACCGGATCAATCGAGATCCTTGTACAAGAGCGTCCAATCTGTCGGAGCAAAACTCCAAAAAGGAGGTGTTCCAGC
>CAVCDF010000110.1:0-2437 GCA_963600795.1 Anaerotignum sp.
GCATCCCCAGCGGAGCCGTCCCGTGCGTGGGAAGCCCGGTTTTACGCACGGCATCTCAGCCGAAACCAGTCCGGGCGGGGGAAGGGTGGGACTCTTCTAAAGTGAAAGTGTTCCGGGCCAAAATGGCCGAAAATCTCAGTCAATTTTCATAATTCAACATTTAGTTGTAAATTAGTGGGTTGATATTCAATCTCAGCTAAGAAGCTGCGGCGGAAGGGTGAATCAGTTGAGATTGAGGGGAAGGGGCGAAGCGAGAGAATTGGAGGACGAGGCAAGAGGCAAGAGGCAAAATACAAGAGCAAGAGCAAGAGCAAAGAGCAAGATAAAATAATAAATATTCAAAAAACATTATGGGTACTAAAAGAATAACTGGAATCATCTGTTCTTTTCTGGCGATCGCAGGCCTTATGACATCCTGCGGGGAAAAGGAAGAAGACTTGGGAGCGCCATCATTGGAGATCACTCCTTCAGAACTCACTTTTGAAAAGGAAGGAGGAGCGCAGACCATCACCGTTACGGCGACAAGGGACTGGATCGCATCCACCGACGAGGACTGGGTTTCCGTCCAGCCCAAGAGCGGCAAAGCATCAAAGGAAGCAGTCAGCGTGGAAATCACCGTACTCGAGAACACGGGAGTTGACCGCGAAGGTGCTGTCGAATTCAGCATCGGCTTCGACACAAAGACTCTGACCATCAACCAGAAAGGCTCAGGCTCCGCTGCCGACCTCATCGTTTACAGCAACGACTTCGACAAGGAAGCTGCGACCAAGACCTACGGAACAAGCGGAAGCAGCTGGCCTTACCTCGACCAGTTCGATGGCTGGAAGAACGCTACCGGAACAGGAGCCGGCAGCGAGGCTTATGCCTACAGCGGAATGTCAGTCAGGAACAACTCCAACTCAAACGGCACCTACTCCGACTATGAAGGATCCGGCACGAACAACCTGTTCTTCGGCACAAGCGCATATTTCTCAGTCACAGGCATCACACTGTCTTCCAATGTGAACTACACAGTCAGCTTCGGCTCGGAGAAATACCTCAACGACGGCGATTCGAACTTCAAGCACAGCGAGTTCCACGTCTACATCAGCAACGATGGAAAGAAATGGGTCGAGCTTGAATATTCATTCCCTAACGGCGACAAGGAAGGCCGCTGGGACCTCGCCTCATCGACGTTCACCGTTCCTTCAGGCACATCGCAGCTCGGCATCTACATCAAGACCGATGTCGCCAGCGCCTACCGTCTGGACGACCTCAAGCTCAGCGTGGCTTCTGCCGCAGGCACGGCGATAGACTTCTCCAAGGGCACTGAAATCGATGACGGAGGTGAAGACGGTGGCGTCACCGACTACACCAAGGCTGAGCAGAAGACCGTCAAGGACTTCATCGCGGCCGCCGCGACATCGAAGTACTACCGCCTCAAGGGCAAGGTCAGCGGCTTCAATTCGCAATATTGCAGCTTCGACCTGACCGACGAGACCGGCACAATCTACGTCTACAGCGTGGACAACAAGTCTGACTGGTCAAGCAAAATCAAGGACGGCGGCACAGTCGAACTTGCAGGCAAGTACAAGCAGTACAACTCAAAGGACGAGGTGGTCAACGCCTACATCATCAGTTTCGAGGAAGGCTCTTCAGACCCGGCAAAGGAGATGACGATTGCCGAGGCTCTCGCAGCGGAAACCGGAACGAATGCGATAGTTTCCGGAACCGTGGCAGGAACTTACCAGAGAGGCTTTGTCATCACCGACGGCAAGGATTATCTCCTGATTTATGACGGCAGCGAATGCAAAGCCGAACTCAAAGACAATGTGAAGGTCAGCGGAACCACTGCCTCTTACGGCGGACTCATCCAGCTGTCTTCACCTGCCGTCACAGTCGTTTCATCAGGCAACGAACTGAATCTCCCTGAACCTAAGGTTCTCGACGGAGCGGCTCTCGATGCTTACGAATCCAGCAAGATCGAGTACATCACCTACGAAGGAACTCTCTCTGTCAGCGGAAATTACTATAATGTTGAAGTCGCTGGGGCAAGCACCCGCATAGGAAGCCTTTCCTACATCAACAGCAGTTTCAACGCGAAGTCCTACGACAAGACAAACGTAAAGGTTACCGGTTTCTTCGTCGGCCTTTCAGGATCAGGCAACAAGTACGTCAACACTATGGTGACCGACCTGAAACCGTCAGACTCCGACTACCTGAATGTCAGCACGACCGCCATCAGCGCCAAGGCTGAGGACACGTCCGTCACCTTCGACATCAAGGCGAATGTCGCCTGGACAGTCACTTCGGACAACGCCGCCTACACCGTTGAGCCGGCTTCCGGAGACAAGGACGCCACAGTGACCGTAAAATTCGCGGCCAACGAGACCGACAAGGATGTGAATGTCAACATCACCGTCGCCACGACTGCCGATGTCGCCACCAAGTCTTACAC
>CAVCDF010000111.1:0-5806 GCA_963600795.1 Anaerotignum sp.
GCTTTAAACGTTGCCGGAGAGGTATGGCGGAGGTGACGGGCGACGGAAACGGCCTGAAACGTTGCCGGAGAGGGATGGCCGGAGGTGACGGGCGACGGAAACGGCCTGAAACGTCGCCGGAAGGGAACGCGCTTACCTTGTAACCGAATTGTAACACGGATGCAACGGTCCGGTAACATTATTTCATCAATTTTGCGGCGAATTCTGAAGCAGTCTGAAATAGGCGAAGCGAACCGAAGCAGTCTGAAATAGTCAGAAACAGTCTTAAGCAGTCTTAAGCAGTCTTAAGCAGACTTCAGCAGACTTCAGCAGACTTCAGCAGACTGAAACAGTCTTAAACAAAGAAGAATAGAAGAATAGAATAAAAGAATAAAGAATATTGTTATGAACGGAATTTTTTTAGCGATCGTGGTGTTCCTTTTCGTGCTGGCGGTTTTCGACCTGATGGTCGGAGTCAGCAACGATGCCGTCAACTTCCTCAACTCGGCCATAGGCGCGAAAGTCGCCCGGTTCAGAACCATCATCATAGTGGCCGCCGTCGGAGTGTTCCTCGGAGCCACTATGAGCAACGGAATGATGGAGATAGCCAGGCACGGAATATTCCACCCGGCGATGTTCTCGCTGAAGGAACTTATGTTCATATTCCTCGCCGTGATGATCTCCGACGTGGTGCTGCTTGACATATTCAACAACCTCGGCCTGCCGACCTCAACCACGGTTTCCCTCGTGTTCGAACTGCTCGGCGGCACGGCGGCCTTCACGATGCTGAAACTCGCCTCCGACAACACCGGACTCTCCGTGGGCGACCTGATGAACACGGAAAAGGCCCTCGCTGTGATAATGGCGATCTTCGTCTCGGTGGCGATAGCCTTCTTCTTCGGAATCGTACTGCAGTACATCTCCCGACTCATATTCACCTTCACCTACAAGAACGACAGCCTCAAATGGAAGATCGGCATCTTCGGCGGCATCGCCACCACGGCCATCTTCTACTTCATGCTCTTCAAGGGCATAGAGAACATGTCCTTCGTCACTCCGGAGATCAACCAGTACATCCAGAGCCACACCCTTCCGATTTTAGGAATATGCTTCGTCGCCTCCACGCTGATAATGCAGCTGCTGTATTTCCTGAAGGTCAACGTGTTCAAGATCCTGGTGCTGATGGGCACATTCGCCCTTGCGATGGCTTTCGCCGGCAACGACCTCGTGAACTTCATCGGAGTGCCTCTGGCTGGATATTCATCATTCATCGATTACGCCGCCAACGGAGCCGGAGCCGACCCGTCGGCCTATATGATGTCCGCGCTGGAAGGTCCGGCGAAGACTCCGCTGGTGTTCCTGATTGCCGCGGGAGCGATTATGGTCATCTCGCTGGCGACCTCGAAGAAGGCCCGCAACGTGATCCGCACCTCCGTGGACCTCTCACGCCAGAGCGAAGGAGACGAGATGTTCGGTTCTTCGAAGATTGCCAGGGTGCTGGTCCGCTTCTCCAACAACACGGCCAATTTCTTCTCCGACGTCATCCCTGACGGGGTCAAGCGCTGGTGCGAAAAGAGATTCAACACGGACGAGGCCAAACTTCCGGAAGGAGCCGCCTTCGACGAGGTCAGAGCTACGGTCAACCTTGTCGTGGCCGGCCTTCTGATCGCGCTGGGAACTTCCCTGAAACTTCCTCTCTCGACGACCTACGTGACCTTCATGGTGGCTATGGGTTCTTCCCTCGCCGACCGTGCCTGGGGTAGGGAAAGCGCCGTCTACAGGGTTACGGGAGTGGTTTCGGTCATCGGCGGCTGGTTCATCACGGCCGGTGCCGCGTTCACCCTCTGCTTCCTCGTGGCTATGCTGATGCACATCGGCGGTTTCGTGGCCGCCTGCATCCTCATCGCGCTCGCGATCTTCATCCTGATCCGCAGCAACATCCGCTACAACAAGAAATCCGAGGAGGAGAAAGGCGACACCGTCTTCAACCAGATGATGCTCAGCACCGACAAGGGCGAGATCCTCACCCTTTTGAGCAGGCATATCTCGGAAAGCCAGTCAGAGTTCCTTGAATATGTCAACACAACGTTCCGCCAGATTACCGACGGTTTCCTCAACGAGAATCTCAGCATGCTTCACAGGGCCGAGGACTCGATGAGGCGCAAAAGGGACGAACTGAAGAACTGCCGCCGCAAGGAGATGATCGGCTTCAGACGCATCGACCCTGAGGTGGCGATGGAGAAGAACACCTGGTTCCATCTGGGCAGGAACTCCTGCGAGGAGATCCTGTACTGCCTGCGTCGTATCGCCGACCCTTGCGAGGAACACGTGGACAACAATTTCGTTCCGCTCAGCACCGAGCAGATCAAGGAATTCATTCCGCTTAGGGACACCGTTCTCTTCCTTCTGAGACGTACCGAAAAGATATTCCAGACCGGTTCCTACGGCGAGGTGGATGAGGTGCGCCACGAGTGCGAGCAGCTCAAGGACTGCCTTGAGAAGGCCCGTGAGGAGCAGATGAAGAGGATGCAGTCATCAAAGGAGAACATCACCGTGGCCTACCTCTACCTGAACCTGCTCCAGGAGACGCGCGAGCTCACCAGTTCAGTCCGCCACCTTCTCAGAGCCGCCAAAGGATTCAGGGAATAGCCAAAGGATTCAGGGAATAGCCAAAGGATTCAGGAAATAGCGGAAAGAGTTGTTCCGCTGATGGCTGCACTTGCAATTCCGCCGCAGTCTCACTATATTTGGTGGACACTGCTGAAGACTGACGAAAGGGCCGGCACCGGCTCTTCCGTCAGTTCATCACACTGAAACCAAATAACAGACACGATGCGCACAATTACAATTCTCACGCTCGCCACGGCAATCGCTCTCAGCCAGCCGGCAGGCGGCACCGTCAAGGAAAACCCGGAATCCGGGCAAGGTACAGTCAGAACCGCAGACGGAACCCGTACCAGAGGCTACACGAACCCGATAGTCAAAGGCTTCCATCCAGACCCCAGCATCTGCGCAGTCGGGGAGGACTACTACCTTGTCAACAGTTCGTTCCAGTACTTCCCCGGCGTGCCGCTGTTCCACAGCAGGGACCTTGTCAACTGGGAGCAGATCGGGAACGTGTTGACCCGCAGGTCCCAGCTCGAACTTGACGGTGCGCTCTGCTGGGGCGGAATCTACGCCCCTACCATCCGGTACAATGACGGGACTTTCTATATGATTACGACCAACGTCAGCCATGGCGGGAATTTCATAGTGCACACCGGCAATCCGGCCGGAGAATGGTCGGATCCCGTCAGCGTGGACATCGGCGGCATCGACCCTTCCCTGTACTTCGAGAACGGGCGCTGCTGGTACACCGGCACCTGCGACAGCTGGATAGTCCTGTGCGAGATCGATCCGATGACCGGAGAGAAAAAGAGCGAAGTCAGGAAGATCTGGCAGGGTACGGGCGGCCGCTATCCGGAAGGCCCGCACATCTATAGGAAGGACGGATGGTACTACCTTCTCATCGCCGAGGGAGGTACTGAATATGCCCACAACATCACCATCGCCAGAAGCCGGACCATAGACGGTCCATACGAGGGCAATCCTGACAACCCGATCCTCACTCACTGCTCAATGAAGGCTCAGGGCAACGTCATCCAGGGCATAGGCCACGGAGACCTTGTCCAGGCTTCCGACGGTTCCTGGTGGATGACCTGCCTCGGGTTCAGGACTCAGGGCGGCAGCTTCCATCTTATGGGCCGCGAGACCTTTATGGTTCCGGTCGAGTGGAAGGAGGGTGGATGGCCTGCCGTCGAAGGAGGAGAGATATTCCTGAATATGGATGTTCCTACATTGCCTCAGACCGCGTCCGTACCGGCCCGGAAGAGCCTCGATTTCAGCAGGGACACGACCGGCCCGGAATGGGTGCACATCCGCAATCCGTTCCCGGAAAACTATGTCCGCACAGGAAAGGCTCTCAGGCTGAAATCCGCAGGAAGCCTTGACGAGATGAAGACATCACCCACGTTCATAGGCCGCAGGCAGGAAGACACGGATTTCAAGGCCGTCACCTCGCTTGAAGTTTCTCGCGGAGCCGAAGGCGGCCTGTCAGTCTATATGGACGCGGACTCGCGCTACGACATATTCCTGAAGGGCGGCAAGGAACCGAAGTTGTGCCTGCGCTACAGGCTCGGAGTCCTCACCCACACGGAGGAGTTTCCTGCCGCTGCCGGCCGTATCTGGCTCCGGGTGGAGGGCAATGAATATTTCTACGTGTTCTCGTGGTCCGACGATGGAGTGAATTTCAGGACCTTAGGCCAGATGAACGCCAAGTACCTGAGCACCGAGGCGTCCGGAGGATTCACCGGAATAGTCCTCGGCCTGTTCGCGGCCGGAGAACCGGAGTCGTACGCCGACTTCCGGACTTTCTCCTACCTTCCGTAAAGCTGGACGGAGAGCCTAGGCTTTCCCGGTCGCTTTCATATCACTTTCCGGTTTCATTAAGCAGAGGGAGCCACGAACCTGAATTTTGCACATTACCAAAATTCAGAACCGCGGCTCCTTCCGCCATCTCCGCCCCCTCCGTCATCCATCCCCGTTCCTCTCCGGCAGCGTTTCTGGCCGTTTCCGTCGCCCATCACCTCCGCCCGTACCTCTTCGGCGACGTTTAAGGCTTTTTTCGTCGCCCGTCACCTCCGCCCGTACCTCTCCGGCAACGTTTCATGCCATTATTGTTACCTGAATGATGGCGGCCGGACGATGGCGGGGCCGGGCGATAACTGACGAGGAATACAAACGGAAAAGGGGCTGACCTTCCGGCCAGCCCCTTTTCTGTTTATATTCCGCAGTAGCGGAGACTATTTCGCTTTGCCCTGCTTGGCGACGGCCTCCTGCTTGCGCTTGAGTTCCTCAGGGTCGGCAAGGTAGTAATCCTTGACGAGGTTGAGGTTGTCGTCGAACTCGAAGACGTAAGGGGTTGCGGTAGGGATGTTCAGACCGACGATGTCAGCGTCGGAGATGCCCTTGAGGTGCTTTACGACACCGCGGAGGCTGTTGCCGTGCGCTACGACCACGATGTTGTCGTGCTCCTTGAGCGCAGGGAAGATCTCGCACTCCCAGTAAGGCATGACTCTTTCGATGCAGTTCTTCAGAGCCTCGGTGCGAGGAATGTACTGGTCAGGAACAAGAGCGTAGCGCGGATCCTTTGTTGCGCTGTTAGGATCGTCCTCAGGAAGGTTGTGAGGAGCCACGTCGAAGCTGCGGCGCCAGATCAGCACCTGCTCATCGCCGTACTTCTGCGCGGTCTCGGCCTTGTTGAGTCCCTGCAGCATTCCGTAGTGCTTCTCGTTGAGCCTCCAGGTCTTCTTCACAGGAATCCAGTCGAGGTCCATCGCGTCGAGGACATTGTTCAGGGTCTTGATGGCTCTCTTGAGGTAGGAAGTGTAGGCGACCTCGAAGGTGATGCCTGCCTCCTTAAGGGCCTTTCCTGCATCGAGGGCTTCCTGAACGCCCTTCTCGCTGAGGTCAACGTTGGTCCAGCCTGTGAACCTGTTCTCCTTGTTCCACTGGCTTTCGCCGTGGCGGATCAGTACAATTCTCTTCATATTATCAAATCTTTAAAGGTTTTCGCTTTTGCCTGCCGCACGGAACGGAAGCATTGCCGGATTCCCGTGCGGACCGAGACGCAAATTTACATCATTATTCCGATTCGTCAAACTGATTGCCCATAATCATCAGCAGTTTGTCCCCGGCCTTGAGCTTCACGGAACCGTCAGGCACAATCAGTTCCCCGTCTCTCTGAATCATCACCACACGGGTGCCTTCGGGCAGCACTATTTCCTGT
>CAVCDF010000112.1:0-9376 GCA_963600795.1 Anaerotignum sp.
GTGTTGTCGTAGGTCGGGTAGCAGTAGCCGCCGGAATTGGCCACGTAGGCCCTGTCACTGACGATGGCGACCTCCTCCGGCTGGTAGCCGACCTCCACCTCGCCGACAACCTTGTAGGAATTCAGATCGACCTTCAGAAGCGCGCCCTTCCGGTCAGGATGCTCGGACGAGAACTCCGAACCCGAACCGACATAGGCAGTGACATAGGCATAGTCGCCGCTGAAGGCTATGCTGCGGCAGGAGGCGATGTCCACCTGGGCGATTCTCTTGGCGGTGGCGGCCTCCATCACCTCGACCTTGTGGGAGCCGTTGATGACTGCGAACAGCCTGCCGTCATAGATCTTGAGGTCGTTGCCGGTGTCGCCCAGACCTTTGACGGCCGTCGGGTTCACGCTGGCGTAGATGCCGCAGGAATATGAAGCCGTGCGGTAGTCGAGGAAATCAAGGTCGGCGGTGTTGCTGCCCATATTCCCTTCATTGAGGACATACAGTCCTGCCGGATCGGCGTCCGGATCGGTCTCGAAGCCGAGCGGGCCGATGACCGGTTCAACAATCTTTTCTTCCTTGCGGCAGCCGCAGACAGCGGCCCCGAGGACGAGCGCAAGCGCCAGGATTCTGACAATTCTTTTCATAATCTATGAATATTTAAAAACTCAAGCTTGTGGTTATCCTGCAGTTGGTCTTGGGCATCGGGTAGTTCAGCACCACCTCGTAGTCCTGGCCGAAGAGGTTGTTGATCTCAGCCAGGACCTTCAACCCGCACCGGCCCAGGGTGAAGACCTTCTGCAGGGAAAGGTCGCTGGTGTACCACGGCTGGACATAGTTCCGGGGGATGTTCTCCTGCTGGGAGTACCTCTCCCCGGTGTAGATGAAACTGTAGTTGAGACTCCAGCCGCCCCGCGTCAGGGACACCACGGCCGAGCCGCTGTGCCGCGGAATGTACGGAATCTGGTCACCGTAGTAGGAGTCCGACGGGTCTGTGACATCGATAGCGTCCTGCCAGGTGTACCGCAAACGGACGACGGCCTCCAGTTTTCCGAAAGACAGGCGGGTGTCAAGAGCGGCGTCCAGGCCGGTGATCCGCACCTCTCCCAGATTGAGCATCGTCCAGCGGAACTGCTGACCTTTCGGATAGGCTATAATCTTGTCGGTGACTCTGTTGCGGTAGCCGTCGACAGAGACCTCGACCCGGGGGTGAGCGGACATATTCATAAACTCCCTGGAGAATCTGGCGCCCACGTTGAACTGGGTGGCATATTCAGGCTTCAGGGAGGCGTTGCCCATGTCAGTGTAGTAGAGATCGTTGAAGGTCGGCATCCGGAACATCCGTTTCCAGAAGGTGCGCAGCGTCAGGTCGTGACGTCTGAAAGGCTTGTAGGACAGGAAGAAGGCCGGTGTTGCGAGGGCTTTGTCCGGACTCGCCTCGAAGCGCCTTACCTTCTCGTGTACGAAGTTCCTCAGCACGCTTGCCTGCCCTTTCAGTCCGCCCAGCTCGAAGGCCGTCGCCAGAGCCACCAGATTGGTGAAACGGGTCGGATACGGGAAGGTACCGTCGTTCTCCGTCGGCAGGAAGTACTTGGCGTCCAAGGTGTTCCACTGGAAATCGTAGGCCAGCGAGACCTCCCAGCCGTCAGTGATGCTGAAAAGATTGGCGCAGGAGACATAGAATTCCTTCTGCCAGTAGGAGTTGCTGACGGCGATGAGTCTCGAGTCCTGATTCTCATAGTGCGTGTAGTCGGCGGCGTATTTTGCGTTCAGAAGGGTTTGCAGCCGCGAATTCCAGCGGTTGCGGAAACTCCCCTGCACGAAAGTGTCGGAGTCCCACAGCCGTTCCTCGCGGCCGAACACGTTGCTCACGACCGCTCCCGGCACGCCCCGCCTCGAGTTGTAGGAATATGCCCGCAGATTCCACCGGCCGGAGGGCAGCGCGCCGTGCAGTGAGGCTTCGACGCGGGTGGCGTCCACATCGCCGTTCCGCCTCACGGCTGTGGTGTCGTAGGCGGTCAGCCCGTCGGAGCCGGTCTTCCGGTAGCGGAACCTGTACTTGCCCGTGGCCTTTGTCCACTCGCCGCTCAGAGACGCGCTCAGGACACGTGAGATTTTATATTCAGTGCGGAAAGAAGGATTGACGAGGCCGAAGGAGCCGGTTTTGAAAGTCGCTTTGGCGTTGAATCTCCGCCCGGCCTCGAAACGTGGTCTGCGGGTGGTGATGTAGATGGTGCCTGAAGCCCCGAAGTCCCTGGCTGACTGGAGGATGTCGCTTTTCTGGCCGTTGTGGAGGCTGATCTGCTCGACATCGTCGAGGGAGAAGCGGCCGAGGTCGACCTGACCGTTCTGGGCGTTGCCGAGCTGGATGCCGTCATAGAAGACAGCCGAGTGGTTCGTGCCGAGAGAGCGGATGTTCACCGTCTTGAGACCGCCCACTCCGCCGTAGTCCTTCAGCTGGACTCCCGAGAAGCAGCGCAGCGCATCGGCCACGGAAAGGCTGCCGAGCCTTTGCAGTTCCTCTCCATCAAGTGTCTGTGCCGGAATGACTTCTCTGTACCTGTACCCGTCAGGAACTCCGATGACGACGGCTTCCTTCAGGACACGGGTGCTGTCATTCCGCACGGCGGGCAAGGTGTCCTGCCGCGCGGAAGTCTGCCCGGCCCGGGACAGCGGAACGCCTTCCCGGCGGGGCACTGTGGACCTGCCGGAAGTCTGCGTTGACAAAGCCAACACGCATCCCGACAGGAAAGCGAGCGCTATGAGACGGTATATTCGTTTCATAAAAACCTATCCGGCCGCTGTCCGTGATCCCGCAGACGGGCGGCTGTCCGTAAATGTGGAGGCAGGTCTTCTGACTTGTCCCGGAAGCGGCGCCTTCCCGGCCCCACGGATCCTTGAATCCAGGCCAGTGGCGAAAGAATGTCGCATCCTGTTTCTGGGCTTACAGCAGCGGGTACTGTCCCGGTTTTCCACCGGATTCCCTTTTAATCGCCTGCAGCGGATTCCCGCCTGGCGAACCTTCACAAGGAACAAAGATACTGTATTTTTTGATAACTTTGCGTCATGAAACGAATAGCACTTGCTGTAACCGCCGCGTTACTTTCCGTCTTCTGCGCCACCGCGCAGACAAAAGTCCTGTCCCACAGAGGATTCTACACACATCCGGGATCGTTCGAGAACACCCTGACCAGCCTCGCGGGAGCCCAGAAGCTCGCCGTCGACGCCGTCGAACTCGATGTCCACCTCACTACCGATGACTCTCTCGTGATCGTCCACGGGCCGAAAATCCCAGGCACGAAGTACGAGGATGTCCAGAAACTGGACTACGCCACGGTGAAGAGCTGCACACTTCCGAACGGCGACAAGGTTCCTTCGCTCAGGGAGTATTTCACCAGAGCGAAGAAGACCCCGGGGCTGACCCTCTTCCTCGAGATGAAGGCGCATCCAACCCCTGAAAGGGAAACGCAGCTCGCGGAGAAAGTGCTGGCCCTCTGCGATGAAATGAATATGTACGACCAGATTACCTTCATCTCTTTCAGTGACCATCTCTGCGACGAGGTTCTGCGTCTGCATCCGGGAGCGGAGGTGATTCCGATCTCATCCAAGAAGAAGTACACCGTGGCCGAACTGAAGGCAAAGGGCTATGCCGGAGTGTCCTACAACTACAATGTCGCCATCAAGGAGCCGCGTCTTCTGGACGAGCCGCACGAGGCCGGACTCAAAACCGTCGTCTGGCCGGTGAACAACTACGACCTCGCCGATTTCGCCATGAGGCACAAGGCGACCTACGTGTCCTCCGACCAGCCGCAGGGAATGAAGCGCTTCATGGATTCCATCAGGGAACTCAACTGGAAGCAGGAGAAGAAGCTGATCGTCTTCGACCTCGACGGCACGCTGACCCAGCACAAGACTCAAATCACACCTGCCAACAGGGCTGTCCTGGACACCCTGGCCAAGAGCTACGACCTTCTGATGGCCGGCGGCGGCGGATGCGAGAGAATCTACAAGCAGCTTAATGAATATCCCATCACGATCCTCGGCAACTACGGTATGGAGGAAAGCCGCATAGTCGACGGGGAGTTCAAGATTGTGCGCGAGGAGAAATGCCCGGCTGACAGGAAATTCTTCGAGAAGTCCTGCAATGCCCTGCGCAAGAAGTACGGCTACACCGACTACAAGGGCGAGTCGGTCGAGTACCACGAATCCGGTATGGTGACATTCAGCATCCTCGGCACGAAAGCGGACAAGGCCGACAAACTGGCCTTCGATCCGGACAAGGTCAAGAGACGCGCCATGTTCCCGGAAGCCAAGGAGATATTCAAAGACTACTCCGTCTTCATCGGCGGCACGACCTCGCTCGACATCACCCCGAAGCAGTACAACAAATTCGACGCTGTGATGCGCTACGCCGCCGAACACGGATATTCAATGGACCAGATCCTTTTCGTCGGTGACGATTTCGCAGACGGAGGCAACGACAGCCAGATCCGCCTCGGAGGGATGGACTACATCCGCATCGACGATTTCACCCGTCTGCCGGAAAAGCTCGAGTTCCTGTTCTAAAAAAAACTGCCGGCGGTACAAAAGTGTCCGCCGGCAGAGAAATCATAAAAAATCGCTATTCTCCTACGTGGAAGGCGACGCGGAGTTCCTCGATCTCCTCGTCGGTGATAGGATTGAGTTTGCCCAGAGGTGCGGCCAGAATGAGGGAACGGGCGCTGAAGTCAGCCACCTCAAGACGGTCGAAGGTGTTGATCAGCTTGTCACCGGTCACTACGACAGAGTCGTTCTCAAGCATCACGAACGGTCTGTGGGTGAACTCGTCGGCGAGTTCGGTCAGACGCTCGTCGTACTGGCTGCCGAACGGGAAGGTCGGGATGTCCTGGAGGAAGATCCAGCTCTCAGGAATCGTGCGGACATCGAACTTCACGCCGGTCGTGCAGAATCCCATAAGGGATGGAGACTGGGTGAGGATGATGGAGTTGACCTTAGGGTTGCGGCGGTAGATCTCGTAGTGGAGGGCCACAGAACGGCTGGCGTTCTTGCCGGCCTCGACCATTCCGTCCTTGACCTGGACGATGTCCTCAGGATCGAGATCCCAGCGCTGCTTGCTGGAAGGAGTGATGAGGAAGTCGTTGCCTCTCCAGCGGACGGAAGCCGTACCGTAGGAGCTGCACATAAGGCCCTGTGAGCAGGCTCTGCGGACGATCTTGCAGATCTCCGCGCGGATGGCCCTTTCGTCGGACGGATGCTCGACGTTCATAAAGTGCTGGAACGGAGTGTTGACAGCCTTCTCGTGCTTGAGAATCTGCTCCTCGCTCAAATACTTAGGCTCGCCCAAAGTCTTGGCGTTGAGGATGGTGCGGGCGCAGAGCTCGAGGGTCTCGAACCTCTGGTAGGCGTCGGCGATGTCGTCGCCGGCCACAACCACACCGTGGTTCTCCATAATCACGGCCTTGTAGTCAGGATTCTTCTTGAACTCGGCCACAATCTTCTTGCCCAGCAGTTCGCTGCCAGGGAGGGCATATTCAGCGAAACCTACAGGACCGCAGATAGCGCGCGCCTGAGGGATGATGCTCGTGTCAGGCACCTGATGGACCATGCTGAAGGTAACCAGTCCGGGAGGATGCGCGTGGATCACGGAGTGGATGTGCGGGTTCATCTTGTAGATGGCCTTGTGGAAAGGGTACTCGGATGATGGCCTGTGCGGTCCCACGATGGTGCCGTCGGCCTTCACGCACATAATGTCCGCAGGTGTCAGGGAGCCTTTGTCGATTCCCGCCGGGGTGATCCACATGTCTCCGTTCTCGTCCATAATGGACAGATTGCCGCCGGAGGTGGTGGTCATCTCGCTGCGATAGATCCTGCCGATGATGATAGCGATCTGTTCGGCCGGATGCATCAGATTTACATCAAGTTGTTTCATAATATCAATGAATGATTACGTTAAACTTCAAATTATGCCAGCATCACCTGGCCGCCGGTCACAGGAATCGCCTGTCCGGTTTCGCCTGTCTGGTCGATGGCGTACAGGATGGCCTTGCAGACATCCACAGGGTTGCATCCCTTGCGCATCGGCACCTGGGCGAGGTAGTAGTCCTTCACATCCTGCACCGTCTTCGCGCCCGGCACCTTGCCGGCGTTGAGGTACTGGATGAAGAGTCCGTTCTCAGGATTGCTCCACAGCGGGCCGTCGTAGTAGTTGCCCGGGCAGATGCTGTTGACCTTGACCCTGTACGGAGCGAGTTCAAGGGCGAAGGACTGGGTCAGTCCTATGCCGCCGAACTTGCCGCCGGCGTAGGCGAAGTTGGCCTTGCTGCCGCGCAGACCGCTCTTGCTGTTGACCTGGATGATGTCGGCGAAGTACTCAGGGTCGTTCGCCGTCTCGATCTTCATTATGTGCGAAGCGACTTTCGCACAGAAGAAATAGGCCTCGTAGTTGATCTTTGTGACGAACTCGAAGTTCTCAGGGGTCATCACGTCAAGACCTCCGGCGCGGACCACACCTGCGTTGCTGACGAAGGCGTCAAGCGCACCGAAGTTCATCACCGTCACCTTCATCAGGTTCTGGAGACTTGCCATGTCGGCCACATTGGTCTTTACGAATATTGCCTTGTTCGCTCCGGCCTTCTCATTGAAGCTCGCGGCGGTCTTCTCACCTGTCACTTCGTTGAGGTCGGCCACCACGATGTTGGCTCCCTGGGCCATCAGCTCGCGGGCGATGCCCTCGCCGAAGCCCTGCGCGGCGCCCGTCACGATGATCGTCTTGCCCTCGACACGGCCCTTTGACGCAGTCGCTGCCACCTTGCGGCGGTAGTTCTCGACCTCCCAGTTGTCGATGAAGTCGATCCAGGTCTGCTCCATAGGATGTTCGCCACCGAAACTCTGTGCGTAGAAAGCGACCTTCATCGCATCGGTGAACACGTCTGTGATGATCTGCGCGTTCTTCGCGCTGTCGCCCACGGCCACAAGACCGATTCCCTTGATGAGCAGGACCTTAGGAGTGTAACCCTTCGCAGCCACGAAAGCCTCGATGCGGGTCTCGGCCTCTTTGAGGATCTCCTCGTCGCTTTCGGCGTCTATGAATATGTACTCGCTCTTGCAGTAGACGATGATGTCCGGGGTGAACGGCCTGGACACCGGGGAGGCGTTCTCAAGGAAACGGTCCACAAGGGCGTTCTTGGTGACTTTCAGGGTCTTCAGCCCTCTGCCGGAGCGGGAGAGCATCTGCCTGACGGCCGGCACGACATCCGTGACGGTCCCGCTCACCTCGGTCTCACCCTCAGGAAGCGCGGCCACCCTGGCCTCAAGCTTGCCGATTATCTCTGAATATATTCCCTCGATCTCGGCCGTGGTGTTCCCGCCCACGAAGATGCCGTGGTTCTGGAGGAAGATCACCTGCGGTTCCTTGCCGGAAGCCGCCTTGTAGGCCTTGATGCGGTCATAGACCTTCTTGAAAAGCGTGTAGCCCGGGTCGGTATATTCAATGTAGAGAGCCTCCGGGAAGAGTTCCTTGCAGGCGGTCTCGGCATTTGCCGAACACATCAGTCCGTTGACAAGGGTCGGATGCAGGTGCACGATGAAGGCGAATCCCATGCAGTTGTGCAGGGAGGTCTCCACGGACGGTCTTCTGTCCTTTGTAATGCAGGCGGCTGCGAGGTCGTTCTTGACCTGCTCCTCGCGGACAGCGGTGTCCTCGCTGTAGGCCTTCTCGCTCATCTGGTTGAGAAGCGTCCTGTCAAGCACGGCGAAACCGTCCTCGGTGATGGTGACGAGAGCGTGTCCGCTGGCCTTCACCCAGAGTCTGTCCTCATTCTTATAGGAAGTGTTTCCACCTCCGGCAATCACGAATCTCGAGTCGCTTCCGAACTTGCGGGAAACCTCGATAAGCTCTTCAATCTCTTTCATTTGTGTATCAGTTATGCGTTATGTTTCTAAAGTTCAACGGCTTTCCGGATCAGCTCGTCGCCGGCTTCGACGGAGTCGATTCCGGCCTGGTGCGCGGCAACGGCGCAGACGCCACGGTAGTTGGTCTCGCGGAGTTTCCCGCTGAGGCCCTCGGCGCAGTCGCGGGTGCGCAGCTTGATCGGTTCCATCGCCGGAGTGTTGTGCTCCGAACCGAAGGTCACGATGAAGCCCTCGTCCTGGAGGTAGTCTGAATATTCCTCAAGCACGGCTGTCGTGTTGCGTGTAGTGATGAACTCCACGGAACGGATTCCGCGCTTCTTGAGGGTGTCGGCGGCTTTCTGGAGGTCGCCTTCGAAGTCTGTGAAGCCGCCCTTCGCGTCATCGGCGAGGAACGGGTATGTCGGGATGCCGCCGGCCGCTGTGATGATGTCGCAGACGGTCTGCATCGGCAGGAAGGCCTTCGGATCCTCAGGCACGAAAGCCGCGCCGCCGGACTTGAGCAGTTTGCTCCTGATCTCGTTCTCCACCGCCGCCACATTCTCCGGGTCAGCCTTCAAAGGTCTGCCGCTGAATATGCTCTCGTAGGCGGCGAGCCTTTCCTCGGCCTTTGTCCACCTGGCCTCCACGGCCAGTCTCAGGGCTTTCGCAAGGTGGCGTTCACGCACCGAACCTTTGGTCAGATCGCTGACTACCTTGCCGAAATCGATGCTGAAGCCGGCCTTGACCGCATCCAGATGGGCGTTCAGTTTGGCGCACATCCTTTCGACCTGGGCGTTGGACTCGGCCCTCACCTCGGCCAGCTGGCGGGCTTCCTTGCCCGAAAGGATGACCGGATAGGCCAGACCCTTGCCGCTGAGGTAGGTGCGTCCCGGATTGTTAGGGTCGTTGACCCTCAGCCCGGCCGCCTGGTCCTCGGCGTTCAGCGAGATGAACTCGATGTTGAAAAGCGGATAGAGATGCCGCTGCGCACAGCCATCGTTCCATTCCTTGTAGCCGTCAAGACTATAGAAATCATTGATTCCCATCACTTTGACACCTTCCTGTGCGGCCAGGTCCAATGCTTGCGCCACGCCGGTGAAGGCGCTGAAAGAGTACGGAGTGTGAAGATGTGCGTTTGCGTCAACTATCGTTTTCATATCATTTGTTTTTAAAAAGAAACTGCCGTTGTAACCAAACTCCAAATTTAGCAATTATCCTTGAGAAGTTGTTTTTGTGACGGCCTGCAGATACAAAAAAAAGAGTGACTGACTGATCAGTCACCCTTTCGAGAGCGGAAAACGAGACTTGAACTCGCGACCCCGACCTTGGCAAGGTCGTGCTCTACCAACTGAGCTATTTCCGCAAAATTGTTCCCGTAGCATTGCCTTGGGATTGCAAAGGTAGGAATAAATTCCTTTCCTGCAAATTTTTTTTGTAGAAATTTGCGAAAGACCCTGAATTTTGCCGCTGATCATCGTGCCTGTCGTGCGGGAACCTGTCC
>CAVCDF010000113.1:0-2846 GCA_963600795.1 Anaerotignum sp.
ACATATCTGGACAGTCTGTTTGACCTGATGGAGCAGGGAAGTGAGGAGGAGATGCTTTATCGGGACTATCTCTCATATATAGCCAAATTCAATCCGGCGGAATCCCGAGAACGCCTCCAAGATATGGAGGAGACTTTGGGGTATTGGTCACCTGTGGTTTGGGCCGCGTGCCTGACAGCCAAAGAACTTCATAAAGGTCAGAAGGACAAGGGCGGCAATGATTATTTCACCTCGCATCTGTACAATGTCGGCCGCGCCTGCTTTTCGTGGAAAGAAAAGGTCATCGGGCTGCTTCACGATGCGGCTGAAGATACCCCGAACGATGTTGAGAGCATTATCGGCAAAGTGAAACGGCAGCTGGATGATTTCGGCAAAGATCCTCAGAATCTTGATTGGTACCGGATTATTCCGTTTGATACTGCAACAGATCTTTGCCCGTTTCCCGGGGATGCCATCTTTTTCCCGTCAGATGATGATTGGCAGGAAATATCTGATGCTCTGAAAATCCTTAATCATCACACAGCATCGAACCGGGAAGAGTATCTCCATCGTATAGAAGGCAATATGCTGGCCTTGAGGGTTAAACTGAAGGATCTGGAGAGCAATATGGATATGTCGCGGATTCCCAATCCGACCCCGGATGACTATGCCCGCCTGGAAAGGTATAAGAAAGAGCATTCGCAGTTATGGAATGTATGGTTAAAACGGATGGGATTTGAGTAATCGCGCAGGGCGGGTAATTTCCGATGCGGATTTACTTTGCAAATAAGATGTCGCCGATATTCAATTAGTTGCGATTGGCGCTGATTTACTTTGCAAATAAAATAGCTGATTTATGAGATGTATTTAGAAGTCCCCCGCATTAGACGCATCGCGTAGCATGCGGCCGAGTCTCATCTACTCGATGACCTTCCATTTCCCGCCGTAGGTCTGAGGTCCGATGCGGACAATCTTACCCGTCTTCTTTAATTTGGCGATGTGTTTCTTAATTGTATCCGGAGATTTAGAAAGTGCCGTAGCTAATTGCTCTCTCGTAATTTCCGGATTATTCTTTATCATTTCCAGAATGGCTTCAATTGTAGTTTGGGTACTGTTTGGGTACTGTTTGGGTACTGTTTGGGTACTGGTTTGGTCACCCCGATACGACGGTCTCTTGAAGCAAACACTCACGAACCCTTTCTCATCCGAATATGTAGGCTCTTCCAAACCGGCTTCCCTGCAGCTGTCAGCTATCTTGCGAATGCCCGAGCCCCAGTTCTCCAGATAGGTCATCTTGTACAGCGCCTGGGCGATTATCGGATTGTACGGGAATGAGTCGTGAGACTGAAGGATAGTTTCCGGCGACAATTCGTGTGGAAGTCTTCCCGGATTCTCTATCTCAACCCTGTCATCATATATTGCCAATCCGGTGGAGGTTCCGCGATTCTCATAATCGCGATGCGCCAGAGCGTTGATAATGGCTTCGCGCAAGGCTACAATAGGTATTTCAAGTTTCTCTTCCCTTCTCAAGCCCACGATTTTCCCGCTAAGGTTGAGGTGTTTGAAACAGAATGCGATGGCAGCATCCAGGATATCGAAGAAATTTCCGCTTACCTGCTGGTTGTCAATGAACTCATTCTTGTCGGTGCCGACAAATCGGGCAAGCCTGATTTTCAACTGGGTATAGTAATGCGTTTCTTTTGCGAACAGTACGACTGCAGCGTTATTCGGCCTGTCGTTCTCAATCAACTTGAGCTTCTTGAGGACATTTATCTGTGGCTCATTCAGCGCACTGGAATTCAGTCTGCCGCCGTTGACACCCGCCCGAATCCCGTCGCTGATTCTGTTCTCATCCAGGTCTGACAGTTCCACGCCCGCGGATTCCTGTAACTCCCAGAAGAAATTCATAGGCTTGTAGGCCTTCAGCCGGCTTTCGAACATATCCCGGGACATTACGCGCGTTGTGCTCTCTACCCTGAGGTATGGCTTGCTGTCATATGTGAATGGCCTGTCTCCCAGATTCCACCTGTCAAAATGCAGGACAATCAGCTGCTTGCCATTTGATTCTGGGACCTCGACATACTCCGGCTTGATGTCTATGGTGGGCTCTATGCCGGACAGAGTCTGGGCGATTTCCCGCCTTGTGGCATCGGTTACATCCTGTCCGAGGATTTTGAGAGACGCGGGTGCGATGCCGAAGATGATGAAGCCGCCATCGGCGTTGAGGAAAGCGCAGGCTGTGTGCATCGCATCCTTAAGCTCCCCAGTGGTCTTCTTCAGCTCCAGCGTCCTTGTCTCGTCCTTGCGGATAAGTTCCTGTATTTCAGCAATCGTCATAATCGTCATCTCCTATGTCTTTGCAAAGTTATGAAAAGTTTTAGAGAGGTTCTTTGTACTCTTTCACCAGCATCCGGAACCCCAGCTGGAGGTTCAACCTGAGCAGTCTCACTAAGTCTTTATCAGTCATCAGCCAATATGTAAACGACTTTCTTCCCTTTCATTGTCCTGGCAAGCGGGTCCTTTTTGTCCAGAGTGAACGAGTCCAGTTCAGCCTCCGCGAACCGCCGGTTCAGATTGGTGAATCCGCAGTATTTGCTGAGCGAAAGATAACCATTCTTCTGAATATAGGCCAGAGCCATCTGCTTGCGCTCGGGGCGGGAAGTCTTGTACACCGTGGTGGTGCGGTCCACCTGCACTGTCCTGAATGCCGGGGTTATCGCCGTGGCATGCCATCCGTGGTGTCTCATGCGGCCGCCGTGACGGTGCGGCCCGCCGGCGAGAGCCGTAGCCGGAACCGAAAGCATGATCATCGCAGCCATCGCTGCAGTAAGCAATCCTCTTCTCATAATTACAATTCTTGAAATTCT
>CAVCDF010000114.1:0-2776 GCA_963600795.1 Anaerotignum sp.
GTATGCAGCTCTGCCGAAATCCGGGACACGACAGGCAGCGGCTCCCGGCTGGACTGCGCCAGGACGGTGTTCTCACAGCCCGGAGTGCGGTTCATGCACAAGCTGCGCGCCGCCGTGCCGGACGCGAAGCTTTCCGTCAGCGGCCTCCCGGACGGTCTGAAGTGGAACGGGAAGAGGAATCTTGTCGAAGGCATTGTCACAAGAGAAGGGAACTACACCTATCAGGTGCACGTGGACGCAGGCGGGGACACGACCACGGAGAACATCTCGCTCACCGTCTCAAGCAAGCTCCAGCTGCCTGTTCCGTTTATGGGATGGCTGTCGTGGAACTCCGTACAGTCGGACGTGTCGGAAGAAATCATCAGGACGATCGTGGACCTCTTCAAGGAGAAAGGCCTCTACGAATGCGGCTGGAACACAGTGATGATGGACGACCTCTGGCACGCGCGCACCCGGGCGCTGGACGGTTCGCCGAGGCCGGACCCGGACAGGTTCCCGAACGGGCTTGAACCGGTGTCGGAGTATGTTCACGACAACGGGATGAAATTCGGCCTCTACACTGACGCCGCCGAATGCACCTGCGCCAGGGCGTACGGTTCCTACGGTTATGAGAACATCGACGCAAGGACCTATGCCAAATGGAAGATCGACATCGTCAAGTGCGACTACTGCAACGCTCCGAGCGACACCGAGACTGCCAGAAGACGTTACAAGACTCTCTCGGACGCTTTCGAAGCCGCCGGCTACGGCACGGTGCTCTACATCTGCGAATGGGGTGTAAGAAGGCCGTGGGAATGGGGCGCTGAAGCCGGCGGACGCTGCTGGAGAGTCACGCAGGACGTGCGCGACTGCTGGACGGGAGAAGGCACGGGAGAAGGAGTCGTGCAAAGCATCAGGGATTTCAAGGACATCTCAGTCTACCAGGGTGTCAACAGATTCAACGATGCGGACATGCTCTGCACCGCACTGCACGGTACCGGCCGGTCGTCCAACGACCTCTGCGGAGGCAAGGGCCCCGGGATGACCCAGGACGAGTACCGGACACAGTTCGCGCTGTGGTGCATGTGGTCCTCGCCAATGGCTCTGTCGTTCGACCCTCGGCGCGGAACTATAACCGATGACGACTACGCGATTCTGAAGAACAAGGATCTGATCGCACTGAACCAGGACAGGATGTGCCAGCAGGCCGACTTCATCAGCGATGCCGACAGCCTGGTGATATTCGCGAAAGACTGTGAAAACGGAGACGTCGCAGTGTCGGTTACGAACATGTCAGACTCGACCCGCACCGCGGTCTTCGATTTCTCGAAGATTCCGGCCCTGAACGCCGGAACGGCCTATGTCTGCCGTGACCTGTGGGACGGAAGCAGGACTGAAGGAGTCCGCACCGGATTCACCGCCGAAGTACGCAGCCACGCCACAAGAGTGTTCAGGCTTACGGACAGGCGCAGAACGAAGAGACCGTAGCCCAGCGGCACGTACCGCAAGCCGGTCTCAACGTCCGCCGCCGCCGGAGCCGCCGCCGGAGAAGCCTCCTCCTCCACCCCATGAAGAGAGTCCGCCGCCACCGCCTGAAGAACCTCTGTCAGCCGAATAGCTGTAGGCGCTGTAACTGATGCTCTCCGAAGCGGAATCGGCGAAATTCCTCATAAGGACGGTCGCCGTTGCCACATCGGACATACCCTCGACAGAAGCGAGGGAGAAGTACTCAGGGCAGACTTTCCGGTAGTCTTTGTAAAGCTGGCCGGCTATGCCGTACAGCGATGCGAAAATCAGGTAATTGTTCCACAGACCGACCTCGACCACTCCCCTGTCTTCAATCAGGGTGAAGTCCTTCAGGAACTTGCGGAGTCCGTAGACCTTACGTACATCCTCGGCCTTCAAGGTCTCAAGTTCTGAACTGTCACGGGCGTCTTTCATCCATTTGTCCAGAACCTTGCCGTGCTTCGACGACCATCTGTTCAGTTCCCTCTTCTGGATGATGCCATCGTCACCGGCCGATTCCTTGATGAAGCCGAACATCCTCCGCTCCAGGCGGACATCCTCGCTTTCCTGATCTTCTCCCGCTTCACCCGGAGGGAAACCCTTCACCTTCAACGCAGGCTTCAAGGTCTTCGGATCCGTCACGACCTCGAAAGCGCCACGGTAGAACAGCCTCGTGATGTAGGCGGCGACCAGATTGCGCTGATTCTCCATTTTGGTGCCGGAGAACGCCACCAGGACATTGAAGGCGCCGCGCAGGTCACCGCCGCAAGGGATGTCCCTTGACCACGGAAGATCCTTCATCGACCCGCCGAGAAGACTCTTTTTCAGTTTTTTGTGCTTTATGAAGGTGTCAATGACGACATAGATGGCATAAAGGAACAACAGACCCAATACGGCCAGGACGATGGCGAAGATGATCATCGCTTCTCTGTCCGAGTCATCTTCATAGTCGCTGTCCTCCACCGCCCTTGCCCGCACCTCCTCAAAGGTCTTGTCCTCGGTCAGCTGCGGATGGAAGAGCCCTTTCTGAAAACCGGCCAGCACGATCATTGCGCTCCGGCTCGAGAAAGGCTCATCGGTACGGGCGACAATCCTGCCGTCCTCCAGATTGATCTCACCCATGAAGCCGAAAGCCCAGATGCTGGTGTTCTCGTGAGTGAAATCGAGACCGGGCCTGCTGATCGTCAGCACGACGGACTCGGGTGACGACCCCAGGTCGCGGGCCACGAACATATGGTTGAAGCCGTCCTTCTCCTCATAGCCCTTGACCAGCCCTGTCATAGTGTAGGTC
>CAVCDF010000115.1:0-8917 GCA_963600795.1 Anaerotignum sp.
TTTAGTTGATTGTTGCTTTTATCGGTGATTATTCTCCCTTGCGGAGCATTCTGTACTTGTAGTTGTTGTCGATGATCGCCTGAGGAAGCAGGTCGCCGTAGACGGTGTAGTAGGAGGCATCTCTTTCTCCAACGTAATCCATGAAGACTATCCCGGTTGGACCGAATTCAGTCTCATTCGACAATGCCTCATATAGAGGTTTATTTACATAACTTGCATTGAGTTGGTACTGTATAGATATCCCGAGACTACCGCAATAACCTGATGTGTGATTCAATGCCCAAGGGAAACCGTTCGTGGCTTTGCAGAATTCTTTGGTTATTGCGTATAAACTCTTAATCTTATTTAGCTTTTCCGTACCTTCATCTTCAGTGTACTTATAGTAGTCCTGCACGTAATATGAAGTTGAATAACTGCCATTGACCAAAGTTGTCACGAAATAAGTGTTGTCATCAAATGAACTTGTTTTTGCAACGCCAAGTTGCTCTCTATTTGTGAAATCAGTTCTAGTAATAATAATGAACTTTCCGCGGCATTCTCCGATTGTCAAATCTGGTTTCCACGAAACTATCTGGGATTGGAAAGCATTCAATTCATCGTAGATTTTGTCCCAATTGCTTGTACGTTTTCCTATACCATATTCAGTTTCGTGTTTGATTTGAAGGATAATAAATTCTCCAGGATTATTTGTCAAATATTCAGACATGGTCGTAAGAGCTTCATTTAGTGAGTCGTCACACCGCGTCCCGGAATGCCATAGCCACATCTTTGAACCGTAGGAATAATATGCCGGTCTCATATCAAATGCTCGAATACCCATAATCAATTGCTCGCTGAAATTTTTAGATTGAGTTTGTCCTGCATCGAACACAGTCGTACTATTTGCCGCGGCATCGTGCGTTCCAGGAATCGAGAGCTGCTGCACATAGATTTTGTCATCCAGCGGTGTGATCCAGTTGTTGCCGGTCTGGTCGTCCGGGATATTTCCGAATCGAATGATGGCCTTTTCGCTTGCCTCGCAGACGGTCTTGCTCTTTCCCAAGGTGACACTCACGTTTGTCGCTCCTGTGGCCTGAAGTCTGACTTTAACCTGGTTGTCTGCGCTGACTGGTACAGGAGGCAGGAACGCAGTTATTGCGACGCTGTCCGCATCTTTAAGTTCGACTGCATCTTTCCCGTCAGATGTCTTGAAGTTTACAAATATGGTTTCGGTTGAAGTCGTTCCTTCATTATTGACAACAATCGATTTGCCTGCGATGTTGTACTGGAACGATCCGGTTTTTGCGACTGCGGAAGGAACTTCCATACTTAAAGTTATTCCAGTCAACGTGACAGGATCCTTATTTATTCCCTTCCCCTTTACGATAATCTTCAGAGTTGTCATTATCGGCTTGAACTTCAACTTGATAGGGTTGGCCTCGGAAGTGGTGGAAGCTACGCCTGTAGCGTATGCTACCATACAGGCGTTGGACATGTCCGGAGTGGTCGGGATGAAATCGCTGGTTTCCGTGCCCACGGTCACCGTCTGGTTCAGATTGAACTTCACCGTGGCGATTCCGCTCTGGTCAACGCTTATCTTGTCGGCGTCGGAAGGGTAGACTGCGTAGAATTTGTGTTCGTTCTCGTAGCCGCCCCATTTCAGGCCGTTTGAGTTCGGGTTGAGCTTGCCGGTGTTCTCGGCCTTGGCATCCTTGGTCACGCCGTACTCGGCGTTGTTCACATCCTCGGCCTCGTAGCAGAAGACGCGGACCTTGTCACCGTCAACCCAGTTGATCTGGAATTCATCGGTGTCGGAATATGCTGTCCTGGTCTTCTCCTCGGAGATGGCGAACGGGATGTAGTCTCCTTCCTTGACCTTGTTCTGGTCAAGTTCATCCTGGCAGCCGGCGAAAGCGCTCACGGCGGCCGCCATTATCATAACGTTCAGAAAATTCTTCTTCATGATTCTTTCTTGTTTTTAAGTAAGGTTTAGTCCCACGAAAACTCGGTGGTCCAGTCCTTGCCGCCCTGCCTTTCGATGGTCACGTCCGTGTTATTTTCCTCTACAATTTCCTCTTGCGACCCGTTGCAGATGCTGCTTTCGGTACGCACCTGAAAAACGCTCGTTTCAGGTGCGGCATAAACTTTCATTTTGACGTCTGTCATAATCATATCACGATTTTAAAATTTCCGCTAAAATCAGTTTCTCTGCTTGAAACAACTTACAAAAGTACTTCATTTATAATGAATAAGCAAGCGATTTCCCGAGTATTTTCCGATTTTAGATGTCTAAAACGTTAGCCTATGCCTTCCTTCCGCTTTTTCCGTGCTTCTTTTTCTTGCCGTTCGTGTAGCCATAGCCGTAACCATAGCCATAGCCGTAACCATAGCCATAGCCGTAACCATAGCCGTGGTGATGGAAGTCGGCGCCGTTGAGAATCACGGACATATTCGTAAGCTTCTTTTCTTCGTACATCGACTCGATGTCAGGGAGCTGGCGGCGGTCAACGCGTCCGGACCTGATCACGAAGACGGTCACGTCGGCGATTCGGTTGGCGATGGTCGCGTCGGCGACGACTCCCACCGGCACGGAGTCCGTGATGATGACGTCGTAGCGGCTGCGCAGCTGCTCGAACATCTCCTCGAGCCTGCTGTCCATCAGAAGTTCGGCAGGGTTTGGTGCGATGGTGCCTGAAGGAATCAGGTCAAGCCCCTCCACTCCGGTCTCGTGGGTGATGATTTCGTCAATGGTGATGTCGTTGTCGGCCAGATAGTTGGTCACGCCTGTGGCGTGGTGGCTGATCTTGTAGTGGGAACTCAGCGTTCCCTTGCGGATGTCAAGGTCCACAAGCACCACCTTCTTCTTCGCGGTGATGAAGCTGTTCGCCATATTCCTAGAGATGAAGGTCTTTCCGTCTCCGGCGCTCATCGAAGTGCACATTATGACCTGGTTCTTCCTGTCCTTCTTGGCGAGGAAGGTCATATTGGTGCGGACGATCTTGAAGGCTTCATCCACAAGGTTTCCGTTGTCCTTTTCCTGCTCCGGGATGACCCCGAGGAACGGAGCGGTCAGCCTGCCCTGGAGATCCTTCTTGGTGCGGACCTTGGTGTCGAGGAAGAGTTTCATCAGGAATATGACTCCCGGCACGGCGAGGCCGAGAAGGAAGCCCAGGAGAATGATCTTGTTCCTGTTCGGAGCTATCGGACGCGCCGGGCCGGAAGCGGAGTCGATTACTCTGGCGTTGTTGTCCACCATAGCCTGTGAGAGCGCGTTCTCCTCACGCTTGTTAAGCAGGAAGAGGTACAGGGACTCCTTGATCTTCTGCTGGCGCTCAATCGAGAGCATCTGGCGTTCCTTGGTAGGGATTGAGGAAACTCTCGACTGCGCCCTGGATTCGCGCGACTGAGCGTCGTTGCGGCGCACGTTGATGCTGACGATCATGTTGTCGACCGCCCTGATGATGGACTGCTTCATCGCCCTCAGGGAGGTGTTGAGCTCCTCCACGACAGGGTTCTTCTCGCTGGAGTCCTCGATCAGCTTGTCGCGGCGCAGCTTGACTGCGTTGTACTGTCCGATCTGGTTCTCGATGTTGATGTCGCTGATGCCCGTGTTGGACGGAATCAGGTCTATCTCACGGGTAGGGTCGGTAAGGTAGTCCTTGATGTAGGTCGCAAGGCGCAGCTGGGTTTCGAGTTCCATCACGTCGGTGTTGTACTTCTGCGACTCGCCGACGTACAGACCGGCCGTCGTGCCGATGTCCACGATCTGGTTCTCCTTCTTGAAGGACTCCAGGCTGGACTCCACGCCGCCCAGTTCGCTCTCGATGATGATGAGGCGCTCGTTGATGAACTCCGCCGTGTTGATGGCCACCTGGTTCTTGTCGTTGATCGCGTCCTCGTTATAGACCGCGATCAGCATGTTCAGAACATCCTCGGCCCTCGCTGCGGAGCGGTCCTTCAGGGAGAGGGTGAGGATCGAGGCCTCGTCCTCCTCCTGGCGTATTCCCAGACTGGCCATGAAGCGGCTGACGACTGAAGAGAGCGGGTTCTTGGTGACGTGGATCCGTCCGCCCTTCCACGACGGCTTGTAGTAGTCTGTCGGGGCTATGAGGATCTTCGTGCCTTCGATGCTGACGGTGTCCTTCAGTTTGACCGTCCACTTCTTGCCCGTCTCGTCGCCGGCGAAGTCTGAGACCGTCACCGAGGCGCTGTCCAGAGGGGACACGACCATCGACAGGCTCGTCCCCGGTGTGGTGTCGATGAATCGCACCGAGACAGGGGACTTCTTGTAGAGTTCCGTCATCTGGAGGCCGTCCTTGATCTTGTAGTCGACGTCGGCGTTGACGCGGCTCACGACCTCCCGCATCAGTTCCTTCGAGCGGAACTGAAGGACTTCGTTGGCGACGTTGACCTTATTGATGTAGTTGTCGTAGCGGTCAAGGCCGGCGGACGAGATCTTGTTGGACGGGTCCTTGATGATGACCGTCGCCGAGCGGAAATATGTCTTCGGAGTGCGGGCGTACTGCAGCCACGCGAGGCCGACGAACACGATGATGGAAATCAGAAACCATTTCCATTTCGAGAGTAGGAACAGGAGGATGTCGACTATGTTGACGTCCTGGTCGTTCCTGGAACTGTTGCCGTTTGTCTGCATTTCTTTCAAGATAGGTTATTTGTCGTTAAGATTGCTCATGAATGTCGAGGTGGCCCACATCACGGAACTGATGGATGTGATGGTGGACATCACGAGGGTGGCGTACTGGATGCCTCTGTCCTCCTTGTCCTTCTTGCGGTACCTCGGCTGGACGTAGATGACGTCGTTCTGCTGGAGGAAGAAGCAAGGGGACTCTAGCAGGGACTTGCTGTCGCGGATGTCGTGGAAGAAGATCTGCTTGTTGCCGTCCACTTCGCGGATCACCGCGATTCCGTCAAGCTTGGCCCTGTCGGTGAGGTCGCCGGCGTTGGCTATCGCCTCGATGAGGTTGATCCTGCCGTCCTCGGCGGTGAACGTGCCGTTCTTGGCGACCGCTCCCCAGACGGTGTACTTGAAGTTGAGGAATTCCATCGTTATGATCGGGGACTTGATGTAGTTGCCCTCGATGATCTGCTCCTTGATCAGTTTGCTGGCCTGGCTTAGGGTTTTGCCCTCAAGATGCAGGGTGCCGAGGATAGGGAATTCGATGTTGCCCTTCGCGTCCACCTTGTAGCCTTTCTCGTCGGCTGTCTGGGTGGAGGAGGCACTTCCGTCGGAAGAGACCTTGAACGATCCGCTCTGGATGTTGAACGGTATCGCGAGTTCAGGCTGCTTGCAGCTCACTGTGATGCTGAGCCTGTCGTTGGCCTGGATGACGGCCTCGTGGGCTGCGTCGAAAGGGTAATCGGTTCCTTCGGTCATATCATTGAGATAGACGTACTTCTGCGATGAGCCGCAGGAAGCGGCCATCAGCACAAGCGGAATCAGAAACAGTTTTGAGAGTCTGTTGTTCATTGTATGAGTGTTTTAAATTTTATTGTCAGTGAGTCTTTTATTGTCAGTGAGTCTTTTATTGTCTGTGAGTCTTTTATTGTCTGTGAGTCTGCCGTGGCAGAGGAGCGCGGCGGCGTCGTCCGGCAGGCAGCGGAGTTCCGCGACCTTGACGAGTCCGGCGAGCCGTGCGAGAGTGTCGCAGAGGAGGGACTGGAGGCCCTGGTCGCTGTGGATGGCCGAGCAGCTCGGGAGCACGGCGATGAATGCGTCGAGGTCTTTCTTTTCAGTGAATATGTTTTCTCCTGCCTGGATGAGTCTGGTGAAGCCTCCGACGGGGTGGGATTCGTTGCGGTAGCATGGGGTCTTGCCGCTCCAGGGGGTGCCGTAGGCGAAGGGAGTGCCGTCGACTATGCGGACGGCGGGGTTGTCGTCGTTGATCAGGTGCGAGCCTGGCACGTTCCGCAGCCAGAGGCGTGCGTGGGTGCTCTTGCCGGTGCCGCTTTTGCCAAGGAAGAGCCAGGCCTTGCCGTCGGCGGCCACTGCGGATGCGTGTATGGAGATGCCGTCGCGGCGGAGTATGGCTTGGGAGAATGCGATGCGGAGCATCGAGGAGAGGAGTGAGCCGCAGTCCGGCACCTCAGGCGGAACCGATGCGGTGATCTTCGAGAATCGGCTGTCAGTTATGAATATGCCTTCGTCGCGGGGCGCCGCGCCGCCGGCTTTGCCGCTGCCGGCGGCTTCGCAGCTGCCGGCGGCGCTGTCATCGCTGCTGCCATTCTTGAATATGCTTCCGCTGTTCTTGTCTGGAGACATGCTTCCGCTGCCGTTCTTGAATACGCTTCCGTCGTTCTTGTCTGGAGATACGCTTCCGCCGTTCTCGAATATGCTTCCGCCGGGGGCGTGCGTGTAACTGGTCTGGAGGCAGTAGCCGTCCGCAGTTCTTGTCAGGCGGGTGTGGCCCATGTCGTTATGGTCTTCTTCGACCGGTCCGTCTGCCGCCGGAATCTCGAGCGGCTCCGCCTGCAGTTCGAAGCGGAAAAGTTCGGACTCGGCCGCCTTTTTGGTCCCGGCCGTGGCTTCGGCCTCTGCTTCGGTGGTGGTTCCGGCAGCGGTTCCGGTGGCGGCTCCGGAGATAGTTCCAGTTTCTGCTTCGGCACTCTGTTCGGCCTTTGCTGTCTGCCTGGCTCCGGCAGCGGCTCCGGCCGTGGCTTCGGCGGTGGTTCCGGCGGCGGCTCCAGCCGTGGTTCCGGCGGCCGGGGCGGTTTCCCGCTCGGCTTCCCGCTCTGTTCCGGCGGCCGGGGCGGTTTCAAAGCCGGCGAACGACGGGAGGAGCCTCCGGATGTCGAAACACCCGGGAGCCGCAACCGTGAACGTCAGCCCCGCCACTGTGTATGAATATTCCTTCGTCATTCTTGACTGTCGTTTTCTTCTGCCGTTTCCGCCTCTGTTCCTGCTTCTATTCCTGCTTCTATTCCTGCTACTTTCACTGCCTCTGCTTCTGTTCCTGCTTCTGCCTCTGTCACTCCCTCTGTCACTGCTTCTACCTCTGTCGCTGCTTCTACCTCTGTCGCTGCTTCTACCTCTGTCGCTGCTTCTTTCTTCTGAACTGCCCCAGGAAAAGTTCCCGGACCAGACTCAAAGCCTCCGCCGGAGCATATTCAAAAGAGAACCTTGCCCTCTTGACAAAGGCCCCCGCCGTCCGCATCTTCCGCCTCAGCACTCCGCCATTTTTGCCATCTTTTTTCCGGCCGTCTCCGCCGGTCCGGCCGTTGCCGTTCTTCTCTCCGGCGGCATTCCTCCGGTTCTTCTCTTTTTCCCGGCCGCCTTCCCGAACCTTCCCGTGCTGCCCGAAATTCCCTCCGGCATCCACGATGCGCCTCAGCGGCTCAACCGCCACAAGTGTCTCTGAATATGGCAGTTCATATTCCGGCAGACCTATGACTTCCACCAGATACGAATGCAGCAGAGTGCTCCATTTCAGGATCCCCGCCTTCCGGTAAAGTTCCCGCACCCGCTCCCCGAAGCCCCCGGAGACATATTCATTTATCCCTTCGCATCTTACCTCTCCGCATCCCTTCGTGCCGCAGTCGCCTGTTCCGGCGGACTCGAACATCGAATGGTAGAACATCGCCAAATCGCAAAGCTGCCTCAAGCCTATGCCCTTTCCGAGCGCGTGCTTAAGAATATGCGCGTTCAGCAGCAGGGCTGTGATTTCCGGCGAAGGTACCCGCAGGCCGTCCGCCAGAGGAGTCGGCTCGAACCCTCCGCAGGGAGCCTCCCTGACCAGCTTCTCCGAAGACCTCAGGTCCAGAAGCCTGCCGTGAAGCTCTATGTCTATTCCTTCCCAGACGAAAGAACCGCTCCCGTCCGGCATCATATTCACGCTTATCCCTTCCGCCTCTGTGCCTTCTGCTTCTCTGCTTTTCGCCTCTCTGCCTTCTGCTTCTCTGCTTTTCGCCTCTCTGACTTTCTTGTCTTCCGCTTCTCTGCCTTCTCTGATTTCCCTGTCCTCTCTACCTTCTATGTCTTTCCCGCCTTCAGCCTCTGTTCTGTTTGCCTCGGTTCCTTCCGCCTCAATCAACCTGACGGCCTTGCCCAGATCCTCGCCGAAGTACAGGTCAATGTCCCCGCTGGACCTCAACTCCGGCCTCGGATAGTACCGGGCGACGGCCAGACCTTTCTGCAGGACCGGATGCAGGCCGCCCTTCACGAACTTGGCAGTGAGGTCCTTCAGGACCTTCCCCATCTTCCTGTTCCGGCGCTCGGTCTTATCGGCCAGAGCCATCCATACTGAAAGCTCGCCCTCATCAGGCATCAGCTGCTCCGGAAGAAGGCATATTCCCGAAAAAATCGTTCCGATGACGGCCTGCCGGGCCGCCTCTTCCCGCACCTTCTTCCACTCCTCCGCCGTCAGCGGGAATGAGGTGACCTCGTCATCGGCTCCGCCCCAAAGGCCGGACCTCAGCAAGCAGCTGAAAGCATTCCGTACTCTTTCCACTGTTTGAGAAGATTGTGAACGTCCCTTGTCGCCACTGCCTCAGACACTTCATACGTGCTGCAAAGCGAAGCGACCATATCTTCCGGAGAAAAGTCCCTGCCGGAAAACTCCCGCCACAACGCTGCGGCAGTCTCGTTCAGACGGATGACGTCAGTTAAGCTGACATTGTCACCGGCCGATTTGACAATCATATAGTTGCTGCCTATTTTCCGCAGCACGAGTTCATCGTTCAATCTCATAAAGAAACAGATAGTTTTTCCATCTTTCCTTAAATTCCCCAAAAAACACGGTTAACAACTAATTAACCACGATTAACCTACAAAATTAGCAATCCCTTTCGACATTACAAAAACTAATTCAAGTGATTAGGCTCGATCAGCAATTATCCCCGAAAATTTCCGACGGCAACAGCCCCGACCAAGTTCCAGCCCTGCTCCGGGGGTTGCTCCGGGGTCCTGCTCCGGGGGTTGCTC
>CAVCDF010000116.1:0-2143 GCA_963600795.1 Anaerotignum sp.
GGAGCCGCGGTTCTGAATTTTGGTAACGTGCAAAATTCAGGTTCGTGGCTCCCTCCGCCTAATGAGACCGGGAAGTGATAAGAAAGCAACAAGAGGTGACGGGCGACGATATCGGCCTGAAACGTTGCCGGAGAGGGACAGCCGGAGGTGTCGGGCAACGGAAATGCTCTGAAATGTCGCCGGAGAGTGCCGGCCGGAGTGCCGGGCGACGATATCGGCCTGAAATGTCGCCGGAACAGATTTGTATCTGTAAGGCATTAACGGGGCTTTTCGTGCAAATCTGTCGGCGGACTTAGTCTGTCGGCGGACTTAGACTTTAGGCTGTCGACAACATCATGGTATTCAGATTGGGTATAATCGCGGACAGATTTGGTATAATTGCGGATAATCTTTTTAAATAATTGAAATGCCCGTTACCCGTTGCAACATCGGTCCTGCCGTCTTCGGCGACCCGATGACCATTGGAGTTTGGAAATTTATTCCGAAATTTGCGGCCGACGAGATCCGCCAGGATGTGGAACTCGTCTATGGCCCTTACGCTGGACAGCAAGGGCGGTGATTTTTTTGACGACCCTTATTCGACAACCCTTATCTGACAACCGATGCCGACATTCCGAACGATGACACTCAGACGCTCTCTGGCCGCGGCGCTTCTTCTTGCGGCCGCGCAGGCATATTCATTCGCCCAGGCTCCTGCCACGCCGGAGCGAAGGCAGGCCGTTGAGGCCGAGTACGGCGTGAAGAACGCCATCGTGAAGTACGACACCAGGACCGAGATGCTCTCTGACGCCAACCTTATGGGAGGTGAGTATTCGATGCTTCCCTTCGACGATGTAAAGCTGACTCCCGCGCCGAAAGGGTACAAGCCGGTTTACATCAGCCATATAGGTCGCCACGGCGCGAGGTACGCAGTTTCGGACGACGTCTATGAGGAAGTAAGGGAAGTGCTGTCGGAGGCGCACAAGGCCGGAAAACTCACAGAGGCGGGGGAGAACCTCCATTCCCGCTACGAGAAGTTCTATCCTTCCGTCGCCTTCCGTGGCGGCGAGCTGACTCAGACCGGCCAGGCGCAGCACAGAGAGATAGCAAGGCGGATGTATTCCAGTTTCCCTGAGGTCTTCAAAGGAAAGACGGAAGCCGTTGCAATCTCCACCGTCAAGCCGAGGGTGATGATGAGCATGTTCGCCTTCCTGGATGAGTTGAGGGGACTGGACAAGGATTTCACCTGCCGGACGGATGCCGGCCTGTGCTATTATCCTGTCATTCACCCGAACAACAAGAACAACCCTTACCGCAGGAAAACGGTGCTGCCGGACGCTGCCGGCGCTTCTGTCAAGGCGATGAGCGATTCTCTGGTTGACGCCGAATCGTTCTGCTCAAGGTATTTTTCCGACACTGAATATCTTGAGTCTGTTTACGGAACTGAAAAGTTCGAGTCTTCGCTGCGGGTCATCGTGATGGACATCCAATGCCTTGACGGTGAGCAGCCCGACAGGTTCACGGACATATTCACGCACGATGAACTTTTCTCCCTTTGGGAGGTCTGGAACTACAATGGCTACGTCACGATGGGAATGTCGCCGCTTGGCGGCGGCGAGCAAGCGAGGAATTGCTCAGCCATTCTTCTGAATATGATTGAAGAGGCTCAGAGGGACCTTTATTCCGGAGATGTAAGCCTCAATCTCCGTTTCTCGCACGATTCTGCGATTCTTCCGCTCGTGTCCTTTATGGGGCTGGACAATTTCGGAGCGGTCGTGGATGACCCTTATGAAGTGAAGAACTGGTGGCGCTGCGACAAGATTCCGATGGCGACCAACCTCCAGCTGGTCTTTTACCGCAGCCGCCGGAATCCCGAGATCCTCGTCAAGGTCCTCTTCAACGGCCACGAAGCCTCCCTCCCGATTCCCCAGGCCTACCCGTCCTTCTATTCCTGGACTGCATTCCGGGAGTATTACGGAAACCGTTAGGTTTTCGTATATTTGCAGATGATGAGTACCAAAGAGGGAATATTGAACAGCCTCAAGTGGTTGTGGGGCATCTCACGCGGCTGGCGCAGGCCGATTGCGCTGACAGGAATTGTCAGCTGCCTGCACATCGGCGCGTCGCTGTCCTTTGTCTGGGTCAGCAAGCGGCTCATAGACAT
>CAVCDF010000117.1:0-22905 GCA_963600795.1 Anaerotignum sp.
GTCCCCGCCGTCCAGGTCTCTTTCCGTCAGCCTGTGGTCCATCAGTTTGCCGGCCTCCTCCGGAATCTCGATGCCGAAGGTCTCCGGCTTTTTCTCCTGAGGCAGAGCCAGGTGCAGCGCCTTCGCCACAGCCGGGATGCTCATCCCCTGCACGAGCATTGAGATCATCGTGATGAAGAACACGATGTTGAAGATCTGCTCGGATCCTGGAATGTCAGCCACGACGGTGAAGATCGCGAAGATGATCGGCGTCGCACCCTTCAGACCTACCCAGGAGATGAACACCCGGGCCTTGAAGGACATCTTCCTGAAAGGCAGCAGGGAGATGAACACCGCCAGAGGCCTTCCGATCAGAATGAGGAATACGCCTATCAGCAGGGCTACCGGTGCGACGGAAAGCATTTCCCTCGGACTGACAAGAAGCCCCAGAGTGAGGAACATCGCCATCTGCATCAGCCAGGTGGTGGTGTCGCTGAACCTGAACACCTCTTTCTTGAAGGACATCGGGTGGTTCCCGATGATCACTCCGGCAAGATAGATGGCCAGGAAACCGTTGCCTTTCACGAGCCCTGTCAATGAGTAGATGAAGAAGCCGATGCTCATCACCAGGATGGCGTACAGCGATGCACCGTTGAGCTTGAGCCTGCCCAGCGCCCAGGAAAAGGCACGGCCAAGTCCCACGCCCATAATGGCGCCGATTCCCAGCTGCATTACGAAGGTCACTATCGCATTCACTATCATCCTCGTGTAGTCGATGTCTATTCCGGAAGCCGGTTCGAAAAGCTGCTTGGCGCACTGGATCAGCACGACCGTGATGACGTAGGCCATCGGGTCGTTGGATCCTGATTCAAGCTCCAGCACCGGCTGGAGGTTCTCCTTCAGCCTCATGTTCGCGTTCCTGAGGATGTTGAACACTGAAGCCGAGTCGGTTGACGACATCACGGCGGCAAGCAGGAAGCACATCACGATGGACATGTCATCGGACATGTGCCCGACTCTCGTGAGAAGGTAGATGAACCCGCCCGTGAACAGTGCGGTCAGAAAGACCCCGACCGTGGAGAGCACGATTCCTTCCTTCATCACGGGCTTTATCGTGTCGAACTTGGTCTCGAGACCTCCGCAGAAAAGGATTATGCAGAGCGCTATCGTTCCGATGAACTGCGCTATGCCGAAATTGTTGAAGGAGAGTCCCAGCCCGTCCTCTCCGAAGGCCATCCCGACAAGTATGAAGAGGAGCAGGACAGGGATGCCGAACTTGTAGCCGGCGCGGCTTATCAGGATGGCGGTGAAGATCAGTACGGAACTGATCATCAATATGTTTTCAGCAGTGAATTCTATCATACAGTCTCTGTGTCTCCAAGTTGTTGTCTTTTATGTTCCCGGCACCAGTCCTTGACGGAGCATTCCGTACATCTGGGCTTGCGGGCCGTGCAGACGTAGCGTCCGTGCAGAATCAGCCAGTGGTGCGAACTGGCCCGCTGCCCGGCGGGAATCAGGGCTTCGAGATCCTTCTCCACCGCTTCGGGAGTCTTTCCCGAGGAAAGCCCGAGCCTGCGCGAGACCCTGAAGACGTGCGTGTCCACGGCTATCACGGGCTTGTCATAGACGATCGACGCGATCACGTTGGCGGTTTTGCGTCCGACTCCGGGCAGGGTCATCAGCGAATCCACGTCCGAAGGCACGACACCGCCGAAGTCCGCCTTCAGTTTTTTTGCCATCCCGACAAGATGGGCGGCCTTGCTGTTCGGAAATGAAATGCTCCTGATGAATCCGAAAACTTCTTCGGGAGTGGCCGATGCGAGCGAGTCGGCATCGGGGTAGCGCTCAAGCAGGGCTGGGGTGACGGTGTTCACCCTCCTGTCCGTGCACTGGGCGCTGAGGATGACTGCGACAAGCAGACCGAAAGGCGAGTCGTAGCGGAGCTCCGTCTCCGGAGCGGGACTCGCGGCCTGGAATGCGGCCAGGATGTGTGCGCAGCGTTCCTTGCGTAGCATATTCTAGATCGTTATCGACAAGTCAATCGCTTCGTCGTCAATCACTTCGGTGCACTTCTCGTCCTTGCAGACGAAGACCCTGCCGGGGTACTTTTCGAATATCCCCCTGTTGTGGGTCACCATAACGACGGCGGTCCCCTCGTCCCTGTTGATGCCGGTCAGAAGCTTCAGGATACCGTCGGCAGTCTCGTTGTCCAGATTGCCGGTCGGCTCGTCGGCGATGATCAGCTGCGGCCTGTTGAGCAGGGAACGTGCGATGGCGATACGCTGCTGCTCGCCGCCGGAAAGCTGGTGCGGCATCTTGTGTGCCTTGCTCTCCATTCCTACGGCCTTGAGAACTTCTCCGATCCTCAGATCGATTCCATTCCTGTCCTTCCAGCCGGTGGCCTTGAGCACGAATTCCAGGTTGTTCTCCACGCTTCTGTCCATCAGCAGCTGAAAATCCTGGAAAACGACTCCGACTTTGCGTCTGAGGTAAGGTATGTCCTTTTCCCTCAGTCCGTTGAGCTTGTATCCGCAGACTTCGCCGGTCCCGTTCACCAGAGGATTTTCGCCGATCATCGTGCGGATGACCGACGTCTTGCCCGTGCCGACCTTGCCCACGATGTAGGCGAAGTCTCCAGGAAAGATCTCCAGGTCCAGCCCGTAGATGACGGTGTTCTCCCCGTTCAGGATGTCCGCTCCCTTGAAAGAAACCAGCGGTTCGCTTTTTGTTGCCAGTGCGTTTTCTTCAATCATAAACACAAAGATAGTAATCCTTTAGGAAATATTCAGCATCATCGGAGGGTGTCCTCTTTATTTTTCGGGTATATTTGAGTAAATTTGTAAGTTATTTATGAAACTTTAACATTGGAAACAATATGAAAGGCAAACTCATCGCTGCGCTCATTTCGGTGGCTTCCCTGAGCCTACCGCTGGGCGTCGCCGCACAGGAGAAGGCTCCCGAAGGCTTCGCCGGAGCCGTTGAACTGTACACACACGGAATGTTCGGACGGGCCGGGACCATTTTCGGCGAAATCTACGCTTCCACCGGCGACGTGATGGCCGGCGGTTATGAAGCGCTCTGCGCTGTCCGTCTTCAGGAAAGGGGCGGCGACACTCTTGCCGATGAATATCTTGAAGCCCATCCGTACTCGAGCCTGGTCCCGCAGATCAGGTTCTACAAGGCCCTGAACTATTTCGACAGGCAGGACTACGAGGCGGCGGCGCGGGAATTCTCCCTTGTCGGAACCAGAACCCTCCGCAAGGACCAGATAGCTGAATATTCATTCAAGGAAGCATATTCCTGGTTCGGGCTTGGCGACCTCGACAGGGCCGCGAAGCTTTTCGCCCGCACCGAGAATATGCCGCACTCCGACTACACCGCGCCGTCGAGATATTCGCTGGCCTACATCCTCTATTCGCAGAAGGACTTCAAGGAGGCCTGCTCCTGGTTCGAAAAGGCCGCCGGCGACCCGCGCTTCGCCGAAATCTCGCAGTACTATATGGTCGATTGCCGCTATATGCTGAAGGACTATTCCTATGTGCTCAAGACGGGCAAGGCGATCTATGACTCCCAGCCGAAGGAACGCCAGCAGCATCTCGCGAGGATAATCTCCGAGTCCTTCCTTGCCAGGGGGGACGCGGAAGGCGCGAGGGAATATTACGACAAGGTCAATCTCGGGAGCGCAGGGATGGACCGCGACGACAGGTTCTACGCGGGCTCCGTGCTTTACGCCACGGGTGACTACAAGGGGGCCGTCGAGAACTATTCGCTGATGAAGGACAGGACTGACTCCATCGGCCAGATTGCCAACTACCAGCTGGCCTACAGCTACATCAGGACCGGCAACAAGGTGGCTGCGCTGGAGGCGTTCAAGGACGCCTCGGAGCTTTCCTTCAACCCTGACGTTCAGGAAGACGCCCATTTCAACTATGCCAAGCTCTCCTTCGACCTGAACCACAATCCGACAGTGTTCAACGACTACATCGCCAAGTACTCCGACAGGAAGAAAGGCGACGGAATCTACAGCTATATGGCTCTCGCTTCCCTCTACGGCCACGACTACGCCGGAGCGGTGGAGGCATATTCGAACATCGACCTTCTGGACAAGGACCAGAAGAGCAACTACGTGAAGGCCAACTACCTGAGGGCCGACCAGCTGATCGGGAACGGCTCCTGGAGGGACGCTGTGCCTTACCTGAAGGCCGCCTCGCTCTATTCCGACAGGCATTCTTCGCTCAACCAGCTGGCGAAGTACTGGCTGGGCGAGGCCGAGTACAGGAGCGGAAAGTACGATGAAGCCGCCGACACGTTCAAGGACCTGTACAACAATTCGGCACTGGACGGCAAGGAGGAAGGCAGGCTCATCCCTTACGACATCGCATACTGCCTTTTCAGTCAGGAGGATTACGCCGGCGCCGCCAAGTGGTTTGATGAATATCTGCGCGAAAACAATCCTTCCGAAGGAGAGGATGCGGCCGCGCGCCGCGCAGACTGCGACTTCATACGCCAGGACTACAAGGCCGCCGTCAGCGGCTACGAGAGCGCTATGGACCGGTTCCCGTACAGCGACAATCTCTATCCGGCCTACCGTGCCGGAATCGCCCAGGGCCTTCTCGGCAGCAACGACAAGAAGATCGAAGCCCTTTCGCGAGCCCTCAGGACGGACTCTTCCGCTGAATACTGGTCCGAGGCGGTCTATGAGCTCGGCAGAGCCTACGTCGCTTCCGGAAACAACGACGCAGCCATAGGTGCGTTCACGAAACTGCGCGAGGGGACGAAGGACAAGACCATCGCCGCCCGCACCCTCATCGAACTGGGAATGATTTCAAGGAATATGTCCGAGTACGACAAGTCCCTGGACTACTACAAGCAGGTGATTTCGGAGATGCCAGGTACTGAATATGCCCGGGACGCGCTTCTTGCCATAGAATCCATCTACCAGTCCCAGGGCCGTGCGGACGAGTACCTGGATTTCGCCGACAAGGTCGGCGCGATCAAGGACAAGTCCGACAGCGAGAAGGAAGGGATGTACTTCACGGCGGCAGAACAGATGTTCCTCACCGAGAACTACGCCAAGGCACGCACATCACTGCTGAACTACCTGGACCGTTATCCGTCGGGAAGCCACGTGGCGCAGGCTCAGTTCTATGTGGCCGAATGCTACCGCCTGACCGGGAAGAAGGAGCAGGCCTGCGACTGGTACAACAAGGCTCTCGAATCTGACGATGAAGCGTCGTTCGCCGAGACCGCGATGCTGAACTTCTCCCGCCTGTCCTACGACCTGCAGCGCTACAAGGACGCCTACGGCGGTTACTCCTCGCTGCTTCAGTCGGCCGGGATGGAGAACAACAGGCACACGGCCAGGGTCGGCATGATGCGTTCCGCCTACAAGGCCGCGGACTACCGCACGGCAATCTCCTGCGCAGGCAAGGTCAGGTCCGATTCCGCAAGTTCGCAGGCCGAAGTCCGCGAGGCCGACTATCTTGAGGCCAAGTCGCTGCTGTCGACCAACGAGCGCAGCGCGGCGTTCGCGATATTCGAGAAGCTGAGCGCGGCCCCTGCCACGGCCGAGGGCGCCGAATCCGCCTATATGGTCATCCAGGATGCCTACGACCAGGGCAAGTACGACACTGTCGCCAGCAAGGTTTACGCCTTCTCCGAGAAGTCCGGAGACCAGAGCTACTGGCTGGCCAAGGCGTTCATCGTGCTTGGAGACTCCTTCGCCGAGCAGGACAACTACTCCCAGGCGAAAGCGACCTTCGAAAGCATCCTCAACGGCTACACTCCGGCCGAAGGCACGTCCGACGACGTGCTTGACAATGTCAGGATGAGACTTGAGAAACTCAAGAAGCTGATGTAGAAAAGATTTGAGAAACAGGTAGATTTGAGAAAATGAACAGCAAGATAAGAATGTTTTTGGCCGCGTCTGCGCTGACACTGTCGGCGGCGGTTTCTTTCGGACAGAACTTCAATCCGACGGTTGAGGTCACCAATGTCTACCAGGGCAAGCCTTCCGACGTGCACAAGCCGCTTCTGGAGATGAGCGTCCCGGATTCCCTGCTGAGGTTCGATCTCGACTTCAATTACGAAGTCTTCGACAAGCCTTACGAAGGAGCCTACAGCTTCAAGCCGTATGTGCTCGAGATGAGGCCGGAGAAGGATGCCTGGAGAGGCCGCAAGCTTTACCTCAAGGCCGGCGCCGGATACTCTCTCAGGCCGCAGTTCGATTTCGTCTACAGCCCTGAGCAGAGCGGACCGTTCCAGATGAGCGTCTATGCTTCGCACAAGTCGTATTTCGGGAATTACCTCGACCTGGAAACCGAGAAGGGGTCCGACGGACTGTTCAGGAGCGTCAGGACCGGCCGGTCCTTCAGCGGTTACGATGCCCTGACGGATGCCGGTTTCGACGGACTGTATTCCTGGGAACGTGCGATCCTCTCTTTCGGAATAGGCTATCACGGTCTCGCCACGAAGGACACGGTTGCAAAACGCGCTTTCAACGCGGTGGATTTCAACATAAGGCTGCGTTCCAATTCCGATGCCTGTCCGCGCTTCACCTATGATTTCGGTCTCCGAGCCAGGGTAGGTGTCGATTCCTACGACTTCACGTCGTTCCCGGGCGGCAAGGATGTCACCCGCCTGAACGAAGGCACGGTCCTGTTCAACGGAAATGTCGGTAAGGTGTTCAATGAAAAAAGCAGCGCCGCACTCGGATTCGAAGTGGAAAGCGCCTCGTACAGGGAATTCTACGAAGGAAGCATAGGGCGTCTGGCCCTGGTGCCGAAATATGTCTTCTCTTCCGGACGCTGGAACCTGAGCCTCGGCGTGAAGATAGAGGCGATGCTTAGGGGAGAGGCCACGGACACGCTCGCCTTCAGAAAGTCGGCCGGAGGCAAAGGTCAGATCGTCTATCCGGATGTTCACGTGGGCTTCCTCGCTTCGGACAACGTGCTTCTTTACGCGAGCGCCACGGGCGGCAACCGTCTGAACACATATTCATCGCTCACAGACCTGAACCACCATTTCACTCCGGCTTTCCTTGCTGATGCGGCCTTTGCCGCTTCGCCCGCTTCCGGAGCTCTCCTTCCGTTGCCTGACAACACCGTCGAGGACCTGAACGCCGCGATAGGAGTAAAGGGCAACATCTCGTCCAGGCTTCAGTTCGACGTCAAGGGGGGAGTGGCCATCCGCGAGAACGCGCTGATGGAATCCGGACTCTTCACCTCGGCTGGCAGTCTTGTCCCTGTGCCTGTCATCACGTACTCGGACTACAATCTGATCTATGCCGGGGCCTTGCTCTCCTGGAGGCCTGACAGGTTCAAGGTGGACGCTTCAGTGGCGTACAGCTCGATGTCTTTCCCTGAAGATGAAGAGGAAACCGTTTACGGCTTCAGGCTGCCGGAAGTTAGCGGCACGCTGAGAGCGTCGTATGAATTCACTTCGCGTCTGAGCGCCGGAGTAGACATCGATGCGGCTTCCGTCAGGGACGGTCTCTGCGCGGTCGCCGGAAGTGAGACGGAGGCGGCAAGGACCGTGCGTCTGCCGGGCTATGTCGACGTCGGGGTTTTCGCTTCCTTCAACTTGAACAGGAAGTGGGGGCTTTGGCTGGAATCCGGCAATCTCGCGTGCTTCAACATCCAGAGAAATCCGTTTTATGCGGAGAGGGGACCGTGGGGTACCCTGGGGATAACGCTTAATTTGTAGAAAAAAATTATTATCTTTGTCCGTTTTACGGAAAGCCGTTTTTGCGGCCTAAAGACGAAAGGATACAATGGTAGAGAATGAAGAGATGAAAAAAGCGGAGGAACAGTATTCCGCGAGCAGCATACAGGTGCTGGAAGGACTTGAGGCAGTGAGAAAAAGACCGTCGATGTACATCGGCGACGTGGGCGAGAGAGGACTTCATCATCTGGTCTATGAGGTTGTCGACAACGGTATCGACGAAGCGATGGCCGGATTCTGCAACGACATCAGCGTGACGATACTCCCCGACAATTCCATAAAGGTGACGGACAACGGACGAGGAATCCCAACTGGAATGCACCCTAAGGAACACCGCTCAGCCCTTGAGGTCGTGATGACGGTCCTCCACGCCGGCGGAAAGTTCAACAAGGACAGCTACAAGGTGTCCGGAGGACTTCACGGTGTGGGCGTTTCCTGCGTTAACGCACTGTCCGACAGCCTTGTCGCCGAAGTTCACCGCGAAGGTCACGTCTTCGTCCAGAAATATTCGAAGGGCAAGCCGCTCGGACCTGTGGAGATTGTCGGAGACTGCGGCGACACCGGCACCATCATCACCTTCCACCCGGACGCGACCATATTCACCCAGACGATAGTCTACAAATACGACACCCTCGCCGCCAGGATGCGCGAGCTTGCCTATCTCAACAAGGGCATCCGCATCACCATCACGGACGAGAGGGAAATTGTCGATGAATATGCCACCGACGTGAACGGCAATTCCGTTCCTACCGGAAAGCAGGTCTTCCGCTCAGACGTGTTCTACTCCAGGGAAGGCCTCAAGGAGTTCATCGACTACCTCGACGCCGGGGCGATGCAGCTCATCCCCGAGCCGGTCTGCGTGCAGAGCGACAAGGTCATCCCGATTGACATCGCGCTCTCGTACAACAACGGCTACTCCGAGAAGATATATTCCTACGTCAACAACATCAACACCATAGAAGGCGGCACGCACCTCCAGGGCTTCAAGATGGGACTTTCCCGCTCCCTGAAGAACTACGCCGAGAAGAACAACCTGCTCGCAAAGTTCAAGGGCGACCTTGCGCCTGAGGATTTCAGGGAAGGTCTTACCGCAGTCGTTTCGGTCAAGGTGGCCGAACCTCAGTTCGAAGGACAGACCAAGACCAAGCTCGGCAACCCTGAAGCCACTTCCGCCGTGTCCCAGGCCACTTCCGCGGCTATGGACCAGTACCTTGAGGAGCATCCTAAGGAGGGCAAGCTGATCATCGAGAAGATCGTCCTTGCCGCCACCGCGCGCAACGCGGCGCGCAAGGCCCGCGAAATGGTGCAGAGAAAGTCCGCTATGACCGGAGCGGGAATGCCAGGCAAACTGGCCGACTGCTCTGAGAGGGATCCGGAAAAGTGTGAGCTGTTCCTGGTCGAGGGAGATTCCGCCGGCGGCACCGCCAAGCAGGGCCGCGACAGAAGGATCCAGGCCATCCTGCCGCTGAGGGGAAAGATCCTCAACGTGGAGAAGGCGGCCGGCGACAGGGCTTTCGACAGCGAGGAGATCCGCAACATCTACACCGCGCTCGGCGTGACCGTCGCCAAGGAGGACGAGGACGGAGTGAAGAGGATGGACTTGAGCAAGCTCCGTTACCACAAGGTCATCATAATGACCGATGCCGATGTCGACGGAAGCCACATCGCCTGCCTCATCCTGACTTTCTTCTTCCGCTATATGTTTGACCTCATCAAGAACGGTTACGTCTATCTCGCCACACCTCCGCTCTATCTTGTCAAGAAGGGTAAGTACGAGGAATACTGCTGGACGGACGAGCAGCGTTTCGAGGCGACCGCACGTCTTGGGAACGGTTCCGAGAAGGGAATCACGGTGCAGCGCTACAAAGGTCTGGGCGAAATGAGCGACCAGCAGCTCTGGGACACCACTATGGATCCGAGCAAGAGGCGCCTGCGCAAGATCACCATCGACAACGCGGCCGAGGCCGAGAGGACATTCTCGATGCTGATGGGCGACGACGTGCCTCCGAGAAGGCAGTTCATCGAGGAGAACGCGCACTATGCCAACATCGATGCATAGCGCCTTCAACTGAATATCTTGTAAATATTTAAAAACAGAATAAAATGCTTGACATTTTCGACAGAATCGAGAGGGACTCGGGAGGTCCTATCGGACAGTATTTCGACCAGGGCTTCGGCTATTATATGTATCCGAAACTTGAGGGTGAACTCGGCCCGCACATGGTCTTCAACGGAAAGGAAGTCCTGAACTGGAGCCTCAACAACTACCTCGGCCTCGCAAACCATCCTGAAGTGCGCAAGGCAGACGCAGAAGGTGCGGCCAAGTGGGGGCTTGCATATCCTATGGGAAGCCGTATGCTTTCCGGCCACACGGCTCTTCACGAGAAACTCGAGAAGATGTTCGCTGATTTCGAGAAGAAGGAGGACGCTTTCCTCTTCAACTTCGGCTATCAGGGAATCGTTTCCGCCATCGACTGCCTCACTGCCCGTCACGATGTCATCGTCTATGACGCCGAGGCCCACGCCTGTCTGCTCGACGGCATCCGTCTCCACATCGGAAGCAAGTACAAGTACCGTCACAACAACATCGTCGACTGCGAGAAGGTTCTTGCCAGAGCCTGCAAGGAGGCTGAAGAAAACGGCGGGGGAGTGCTCCTGATCACCGAGGGCGTCTTCGGAATGACCGGTGCCATGGGCATCCTGGACAAGATCGTCGAACTGAAGAAGAAATATTCCTTCCGCATATTCATTGACGACGCCCACGGTTTCGGCCTTCTCGGCGAGCACGGACGCGGTACATCCGAGGAACTCCACTGCATGGACGGCATCGACCTCTACATCGGAGCTTTCGCCAAGTCAATGGCCTCGATCGGCGGTTTCATCGCAGGACCTCGCAAGATCATCAACTATCTGCGTCTGAACATGCGTTCGCAGATGTACGCCAAGTCCCAGCCGATGCCTATTGTGTACGGAAACATCAAGCGCCTTGAGATCATAATGTCACCGGAAGGCGACGAGCTCCGCAAGAAGTGCTGGAACGTGACCCACACTCTCCAGGACGGATTCAAGAAACTCGGTTTCGACATCGGAGAGGCCCAGGCCTGCGTGATTCCTATCCACATCGACGGCGGCGGAGTGGCCCAGGCCACGAAGATCGCGATGGATCTCCGCGAGAACTACCGCATCTTCTGCTCGATGGTCATCTACCCTGTCATTCCTAAGGGAATGGTCATCTTTAGAATCGTCTGCACGGCGGCCCACACGATGGAGGATGTCCAGTACACTCTCAACGCTTTCAAGGAAATCAAGCAGAAGCTTGAGGCTGGAGTGTACGACGGAGACGACATCGCTGCCAAGACGATTATGTAATTGATTGTTTATCAGTAATCTGTATGCATCCTGATTATTTCAAGGATAAAGTGATCATCATAACGGGAGCCAGCTCTGGAATAGGGTTGGCTTCCGCTCGTCTTTTCGGTTCTCTCGGCGCGAACGTCGTGATGGCCGCCCGCTCTTACGAAAAGCTGCTCTCGCTGGCCCCTTCCGTGAACGGGAATGCGGACAAGTTGCTGTGCGTCAAGACGGACGTGACTTTGGAGGAAGACTGCAGGCATCTCATCGGCGAGACCGTGCGCAAGTTCGGCCGCATCGACATACTTGTCAACAACGCCGGCATCTCTATGAGGGCGATGTTCAAGGACCTTGACCTTAGCGTTATCCGTTCTTTGATGGATGTCAACTTCTGGGGCACCGTCCAGTGCACCAAGTTCGCGCTGCCTTACCTTCTGCAGAGCAAGGGGCAGGTGGTCGGAGTGATATCGATCGCAGGTTATTCGGCCTTGCCTGCCAGGACAGGATATTCATCGTCGAAATACGCGGTGCGCGGTTTTCTGGACACCATCCGCATCGAGCATCTCAAGGACGGACTAAACGTGCTTGTGTTCGCTCCCGGCTACACTGACTCCAATGTCCGCAAGGCGGCTCTCACCGCCGACGGCAGCCCTCAGGGTGAGACTCCTCTGAAGGAGGACAAGCTGATGAGCGCTGAGAAGTGCGCCGAGTACCTTGCAAAGGGACTGGCGAAGAGAAAGTCTGAGATGATCCTCACCGGTCTCGGCAAAGCCACCGTGCTTGCGCACAGGCTCTTCCCGAGGCTTACGGACAAACTTACCTACGGCTTCATAGCCAGGGAAGCCGGCAGCCCGTTCAAATAACAGCGAATCAAGATGAAACTGTCCCACGTGTCCATAAAGAATCTGTCCGTGAAGAATCTCAGGGTCTTCGGCCCTCTGACCGTGCTTTTCGTAGTGCTGGCGCTGGTCTTCCCGAGAGCGGCGAAGTTCAGCTATGATTACCGGAAAGGCTCGCCGTGGGCGCACGAGACTCTTATTGCCCAGTTCGATTTCCCGATCCTCAAGACTGACGAACAGCTTCGGGAGGAAAGAAGTTCGAACAAGGCCGCCGACATTCCTTATTACAGGTATAACCAGACCGTGGTCGACAACTGCCGCAGGGCTGCGGAAGGGATAGATATGGGGGTATATTCATACATCCGCCCCGCCGTCGTCTCTTCGATGGACGACATCTACTCGAACGGCATCGTGTCCGATGAAGGGGTTGAACTTGACCAGAGGGCCGACGCCGCGACCGCCGTCCTGTATGTCCAGAAAGGCAAGAGGGCGATAAAGAAACCCGTGTCCGAGGTGTACAAGGAATCGTTCGCGAAGGACAGGCTCCTTTCGGCCGTAGCTTCCAAGTACCCGTCGGTCAATGTGGACTCGGTCCTGCGCGCGACGGGACTTTATGACTACATCGTCCCGAATCTTGAATATGATTCCAGAACGACCGAGCTGGTCAATTCCGAAACGTCCTCTCAGGTCTCCACGACCCAGGGATTCGTGAGCGCCGGCCAGCTGATCGTCTCCGAGGGCGAGATCGTGACCGCCGAGATAGCGCAGATACTCGACTCCTACAAGGTAGAGTACGAGAACAGCATGGGCTACGCAGGCCCGAGGCTGTTCTTCTGGTTCGGCAACGTCCTCCTGGCCTTCACGATGGTGCTGATCTTCTTCCTGATGATCTACTTCCTGAACCGCAGGCTGTTCTATGACAGCGGCAAGTTCTGGTACCTGATCTTCATATTCCTGCTCACCGCCATCCTGTCGCTGACTGTCAGCAAGTTCGCGCCGAAGGCCCTGTATATGCTGCCGCTGGCGCTGACGGGTCTGTACCTTGAGGCCTTCTTCAAGAACAAGGTGATTCTTCCGATCTGCAGCGTGTCCTTCCTCCCGCTTCTGGTCTTCGCCGACAACGGAGTCGTGTTCTTCGTGATGTTCATCGTCGCGAGCATCGTGGCCGTTTTCGTCTTCAAGTACTTCAACCAGGGGTGGCAGCAGTTCATAATGTCGGGCGTCGTCTTCCTGAGCATGCTTGTGACCTATTTCGGATTCAGGCTTGTGGGTATGGTGAACGATGATCCGTACCACGCGATGCTGTATATGTTCATCGGGGCTCTGCTGATCGTGGCCGGCTACCCGCTGATCTATCTTTTCGAGAGGATGTTCAACCTCGTTTCCGGAACCCGTCTGAGGGAACTCTGCGAAACAGGCAACAACAAGCTTCTGCAGGAACTGGAGCATCTCGCCCCCGGAACTTTCCAGCACTCGCTCCAGGTGATGAACATGTGTGACGCCGCAGCGAGGGCGATTGACGCCAATGTGCTTCTCGTGCGCGCGGGCGCCCTGTACCACGACATAGGAAAGATGAAGAATCCCCAGTGCTTCATAGAGAACGAAAGCTTGTCCCCGTCAGGAGTGCGCTATCATTCCGGACTTTCTCCCAAGGAAAGCGCAAGAGCCATCATAAAGCACGTTTCCGATGGCCTGGAACTCGCCAGGCAGTACAATCTGCCGGGCGTCATAAGAGAATTCATCCTGACGCACCACGGTACGACCAGCACATCGTATTTCTACAACAAGTATCTCAACGAGGGCGGGAACCCCGACGATGTCGCGGATTTCTTCTATCCCGGCCGGAAGCCCCGGACCAAGGAACAGATCATTCTGATGATATGCGACACGCTCGAGGCGGCGTCGAGGACACTGAAGGATAACTCGCAGGCCAGGTTCTCCGAGTTCGTGGAGAACATCGTGGCCTCGAAGATGAACGCAGGACAGTTTGACGAGGCGGACATCTCCATAAAGGAACTGTGCATCGTCAAGGAGGTCCTGAAGGGTTACCTTTCGCAGATCTACCACGAGAGGGTGGAATATCCTCAAAGGAAAAATCCAATGAATACAAATAATTCAAAATAAAGAAAAACATTATGGAAGTTACAAAAAACCAAATCGATGAACTTAACATCGAACTGACAATCGCCCTTAAGGGGGATGACTACGCAGAGGCCGAGAAGAAAAGGCTTGCGGCCTACCGCAGGCAGGCAGACTTCAAGGGATTCCGCAAGGGAATGGTTCCGCCTGCACTTGTGAAGAAGGTCTATGGCGACCAGGCACTCTACGAGGCCATCAACGGTATCGTCGGCGAGCAGCTCGACAAATTCATCAAGGACAACAGCCTGCACATTCTCGGCGAGCCTATCGCCAGCGAGTCCCAGAAGGAACTCGAATGGAAGGACGGCAATGATTTCGAATTCAAGTTCGACCTGGGACTTTCTCCTGAAATCAACGTGGATGCGACCAAGGACGACAAACTGCCATATTATCAGATCGAGGTGACCGACAAGGCCAAGGCCGCGATGAAGGAAAGCATCCTCAATCAGTACGGCGGCCTCGAGGAAGCTGAGGCTGCCGGCGAGAACGACTATGTAGTGGCTGACTTCAAGCAGGGCGACAAGGTGGTCGAGGGTGTCTATGTTTCCGTTGACAAGGTTGAGGGAGACGCGAAGGCGAACTTCGTCGGAGCCAAGGCGGACACCAGCTTCGACGTGAACGTCAACGAAGCCTTCACCAACGAGACCGACAGGTCTTCAATGCTCAAGATGAAGAAGGAGGAACTCGCCGCGCTTGATCCAGTATGGAATGTGACCATCGTCAACGTCAAGACATTTGTCCCTGCCGTCGAGAGCCAGGAGACCTACGACAAGATCTTCGGCAAGGATGCCGTGAAGTCTGCCGAGGAGTTCGACGCCAAGATTGCCGAGAGGCTCGCCGCCAACTACAGGCAGGAGTCCGACTACAGGCTTTCCCAGGACATCCGCAAGTACCTCGTTGACAAGGCTGGCGTCAATGTTCCTGAGGCTTTCCTCAAGAGATGGCTCTATGAGAACAACAAGGAGAAGTTCACCAAGGAAGATGTGGACAAGGAATTCGACGCTTTCCTCGGAGATTTCCGCTGGCAGCTTGTCAGGGGCAGCCTGATGAAGAAGTTCGAACTCAAGATCGAGGACAAGGACATGCTTGAGGCCGCAAAGGCTTACGTCGCTTATCAGTATGCGATGTACGGAATGGGCAACGTGCCTGAGGAAATGATTTCCGAGGCGGCTGTCCGCATCCTCAAGGACGAAAGGCAGAGGAGCGACATCGAAGAGAATGTCGAGAACGAGAAGGTGATCGCCGCCGTCAAGGAGAAGATCACTCTCGAGGGAAAAAAGATCTCCGAGGAGAAGTTCCGCGAACTTAAGTAATTCCATATGGATAAGGAATTCCGGAAATTTGCAGTCAAGGGTCTCGGTCTGAATTCCCTGACCCTTGACCGTTATGACAGCGCGACAGACGCCTACATCAATCCCACCATCATCGAGGAAAGGAAACTGAACGTCGCTTCAATGGACGTGTTCAGCCGCCTGATGATGGACAGGATCATATTCCTCGGCGTGCCCATCGACGACGATGTCGCCAACATAATCCAGGCTCAGCTGCTGTTTCTCGCTTCCACGGATCCTGCCGCTGACATATCCCTCTACATCAACACTCCGGGAGGTCAGGTGACCTCCGGTCTGGCGATTTACGACACGATGCAGCTCGTCGAGCCTGACGTGGCTACGATCTGCACCGGTATGGCCGCCTCGATGGGATCCGTCCTTCTTTGTGCCGGGGAGAAGGGCAAACGTTCCTGTCTGCCGCATTCCAGGGTTCTGATCCATCAGCCATTGGGCGGTGCGCAGGGCCAGGCTTCCGACATAATGATAGCCGCAAGGGAAATCGAGAAGACCCGCAAGGAACTCTATGACATCATAGCCGAGCATTCCGGACAGCCTTATGACAAAGTCTTCGCTGACGCCGACAGAGATTTCTGGATGACCGCAAAGGAGGCTCTGGAGTACGGTATGGTCGACGAGATTCTCACAAAGAAGAATAAGTAATGCCTTCAAAGAAAGATTCCGGGTCGCGGCGCTGCATGTTCTGCGGCAGACCGGAAAGTCAGGTCCCGTTCCTGCTGCAGGGACTCAGCGGATTCATCTGCTCGGATTGTGTGAAGCTGGCCCACGATTACCTTAATGACATATCGTCCGGGCCGAAGTCGGATGAATTCAAAGGGTTCGACAAACTGAAGAAGCCTGCTCAGATAAAGGCTTTCCTCGATGAATATGTCATCGGGCAGGACAGGGCCAAGAAGATGCTTGCCGTGGCCGTTTACAACCACTACAAGAGAATCAACCACAATCTCGCCGCTCACGCCGAAGACGGAGTGGAACTGGAAAAGTCGAACGTGCTGCTCGTCGGGCCTACGGGTACCGGCAAGACTTTGTTGGCCAAGACAATAGCGAGAATGCTCGATGTGCCGTTCACCATCGTAGACGCCACAGTGCTGACCGAGGCCGGCTATGTGGGGGAGGATGTCGAGAGCATTCTGACAAGGCTCCTGCAGGAGGCTGACTTCGATGTCGCCAAGGCGGAAAGGGGAATCGTGTTCATCGACGAGATCGACAAGATCGCCCGAAAGAGCGACAACCCGTCCATCACCCGCGACGTGTCCGGAGAGGGAGTCCAACAGGCTATGCTGAAACTCCTTGAGGGGAATGTCATAAACGTTCCTCCGAAGGGAGGACGCAAGCATCCGGAGCAGGAATTCATCCACGTCAACACGCAGAACATACTGTTTATCTGCGGAGGCGCTTTCGAGGGCATCGAGAGGCGCATCGCCCAGAGGCTCAACACTCAGGTCATCGGTTTCGGGGCCGCGCAGCAGCAGAGAATCGACAGGAAGAACCTTCTTCAGTACGTCGATGCCCAGGATTTGAGGGCCTATGGTCTCATCCCTGAGATCATCGGTCGTCTGCCTGTCATCACCTATCTCGACGCTCTTGACAGGGATTCCCTGCTGAGAATTCTGACCGAGCCGAAGAACGCTTTGCTGAGGCAGTACTCCAAACTCTTCGAGATGGACGGAATGCAGTTGGCGATTGACGACGGAGTCAAGGAACTTATCGTCGACACCGCCATCAAGAACAAGCTCGGAGCCCGCGGCCTGCGCTCGATCTGCGAGAAGATCTTCGCCGACGCGATGTTCGAGGCCCCGTCCTCCCGCAAGAAGACTTTCACCGTCACTGTGGAATACGCCAAGTCAAAGCTGGAGAACACCTTATAATTGTTAAAAACAACTTCCGAATATGCACGATTATATTCAAGCGAACAGGGACCGGTTCTTCGATGAACTGTTCTCACTCCTGCGCATCCCTTCGGTGAGCGCGAAACAGGAACACAAAGCCGATATGGTACGCTGCGCCGAGAGGCTCAAGGAACTGCTCCTTGAGGCAGGTGCCGATGAAGCGGATGTCTATCCGAGCAAGGGCAACCCTGTTGTCTTCGGCAAAAAGACCGTCAATCCGGACTGGAAGACGGTGATGGTCTACGGTCACTACGATGTCCAGCCGGCCGAGCCGCTTGAAAAATGGTGCACCGATCCGTTCGAGCCTGTCATAAAGCAGGACGCGACCGGTCAGGAAGCTATCTATGCCAGAGGAGCGAACGATGACAAAGGCCAGCTCTTCATGCACATCAAGGCCTTTGAGTATCTGCTTCGTTCCGGCAAGCTCCATCACAATGTGAAGTTCATCTTCGAAGGGGAGGAGGAGATCGGCAGCCCGTCGCTTCCGGCCTGGGTCAGGGAGCACAAGAAATGGCTCGGAGCCGATGTCGTGCTGGTTTCCGACACGACCATGATCTCCGACAAGGTACCTTCCATCAACTGCGGAATGCGCGGCCTTGCCTATCTTGAGGTCACTCTCACCGGACCGGACAAGGATTTGCATTCGGGCCACTACGGCGGCGCGGTGGCGAATCCTGTCCAGACTCTCTGCGACATCATCTCCGGTCTCATCGATAAGGACGGCAGAGTCACGGTTCCGGGCTTCTACGACGATGTCGTGGAACTATCCAGAAAGGACAGGGCGCAGCTCGCGAGGGCTCCGTTCGACCTGAAGGAGTTCGAGGAGTCTGTCGGTGTAAAGGCTCTGCGCGGCGAGAAGGGCTACACTCCGCTTGAGCGCATAGGCATAAGGCCTTGCCTCGATGTCTGCGGAATCTGGGGCGGTTACACCGGTGAGGGTGCCAAGACGGTCCTTCCGTCGGTCGCCCACGCCAAGATCTCGATGCGCCTCGTGCCGAATCAGGAAAGCGCCAAAATCACCAGGATATTCAAAAAGCATCTTGAGAAGATCGCTCCGAAGTACTGCAGGATTGAGGTGAAGCCTTGCGAGGGAGGGGAGGGCTTCCTTATCCCGATCTCGTCGCCGGCTTTCCAGGCCGCGTCCAAGGCTATGGAGGAAGTCTATGGCATCAAGCCTGTGCCGAGCCGCGGTGGCGGAAGCATAGCGGTCCTTGCGGACATGCAGAAAATCCTCGGTGTTGACCCGCTTCTGATGGGCTTCGGCCTCGAGCGTGACACAATCCATTCTCCGAATGAGAGTTACCTTCTGCGGCAGTTCTTCGCCGGGATGGAGTCGATCGCCAAATTCTATGAATATTACAAATAACGGCTTATAATGACAACTTCGGAATTATATTCACAGATATGCGCCAAGAAGTCGATGCTCTGCGTCGGTCTTGACACTGACTACGCCAAGATCCCTGAATGCGTGAAAGCTGGCAGGAGCGTCGAGGAGGCGGTGCTTGAGTTCAACAGGCGCATCATAGACGCCACGGCTCCGCATTGCGTGGCCTTCAAGCCGAACCTCGCCTTCTACGAGTGCCTCGGTGTGGGCGGAATGGCCGTTCTGGACAAGACGGTCGACTACATCCGAACCAACCATCCTGAGCAGTTCATCATTGCGGACGCAAAGCGCGGCGACATCGGCAACACGGCGAAGATGTACGCCAGGAGCCTCTTCGGGACCTTTGATTTTGATGCTGTCACCCTGTCGCCTTACATGGGCAGCGAAACAGTCACCCCTTTCCTTGAATATCCCGGGCGCTATGCCATCGTGGTGGCTCTGTCCTCCAATCCGACATCCGTGGATTTCCAGACGGCCGAGAAGGGAGGCAAGCCTCTTTACCAGGTTGTTATGGAAAAGATTATGGAGATCTCCACTCCGGAGAACATGATGTTCGTTGTCGGGGCTACGAAGGCTGACAAACTGAATGAAATCAGACAGTTTTGTCCGGACAACTTCTTCCTTGTGCCTGGTGTCGGCGCGCAGGGCGGAAGTGCCGGGGAGGTCATCGCCAACGGTGCAAACTCCAAAGGCGGTCTGCTGATCAATTCCTCCCGCGGAGTCCTCTACGCATCCTCCGGCGAAGATTTCGCCGAAGCCGCCGCCCGCTCCGCCGCCGCCACCGCCGCTGTCAGGTAGGCTGTTTCCCAGGAATATGTTGAAATCTGTACTGATTGTCGGCGCCGGCAGTTTTGCCGGAGGAGCGCTGCGCTATCTGGTCTCCCTGATGTTCAAGCCGGTGTCAGGCTTCCCGGTCGCGACTTTCTCCGTCAACATCGCCGGCTGTCTGCTGATAGGGCTTCTGTACGGCATATTCGCAAGGTTTTTGTCATCAGACAGCAATTGGCTGCTGTTCCTGACTACCGGATTCTGTGGAGGTTTCACGACTTTCTCGACCTTCGCCAATGAGAGTCTGGCCATGCTCCAGTCCGGCCATATCCTCAATTTCATTGTCTACGTGCTGCTCAGCATTCTCGCCGGCCTTCTCGCCGTGTGCGCCGGCTACGCCCTTTCGAGACTTTAGTCCGGGGCACCGGCCGACTTCCTGAGGCATAAGCCGGATTGCTTGTCCCTCTCCGGCGACGTAGCCGGTCATTTCCGTTCCCCGGTCATCTTCATTACTATCTGAAATAAACCGGCCGGAGAAGGAAAGAATCCGGACAAAAGGAAGTATATAGTCATAAATGACACCGATTATTATGACAGAGTATTCAATCAAAAATGTAAAGGGGCACATTCTGATAGAAACCGACGGCGGTCTGGTCCTTGTAGACACCGGAAGTCCGTTCACCTTTCACGAGGATGGAGAAATGACCGTCTGCGGAAAGAAATTCGACCTGCTTACCTCCTTCCCGGGAATCGTCGATTCACGTTACATATCCGACAAGCTTGGCGTCTCCGTCAAGGGACTGCTTGGAATGGACATCATCTTGCAACACACTATGTCGGTTGACTTGAAGAACGGCATCCTAGCCTTCGACTGTGACACGGAAGGGTGGACACCGGCCCCGTCATCCAGCCTTTGCGGATTGATGACAGTGACAGTCAATGTGGCCGGAAAACCGGCAAGAGTGTTCCTTGACACCGGAGCGCCCACATCCTACATCTCGCCGGCATACATCAATCCGGACACGGAACCTCTTGAATATGTGAAGGACTTTTCTCCTATGTCGGGCGATTTCGAAACGCCGATCTTCGAACTGCCTTGCAACTTTGCCGGCGAAGATTTTACGATGCGTCTTGGCAATCTTCCGGATGTCCTGAACTTCGGAGTTTCCTCACTGGGCGCGCAGGGCGCAGTCGGACTGGAACTCCTCAAGCGTTTCAGATTCCTCATAACTCCGCAATGCGTGTTTGTGAAGGAATTCCGTGACAGATAAAGGGCTGAAAACCAACGATAACGATGAAGGTCTGGTCGTGATATGACGACCAGACGATTATTCTTTTTCTTGATTACCAGCTATTTATCTGCCACGGACTACCGTTTTCTGATGCGTAGGATCAGTGCGGTGACGAGGGCGTGGTTGGCGGCGGCGAAGAGGACTCCGAAGAGGCCGCAGAGGAGGGTCGGCACCAGCGGGAAGCGGGTCAGGAACAAATAGCAGAAATATGCGCCGTAGGGGAGTGCGAGGATGGCGGTGGCCAGACCTGGTACATAACGCCTGACCGCTATCGCCTGGGCGATGTGAAGGAACAGGTGCACGGTGAAGGCGAAGAACAGGGCGAACCAGATCCATTTGCCCCACTGCACCTTGTAGAACAGCGCCACTGTGACCGCCGCTATAATCAGGAACTCTTCCACAATAGTGGCCGTGAGTCCTGCAGATCCGAGGGTCTGCGCCCGGTCAATGCAGCCGGTGGCCCAGGGCAGCCGTGTCCTGACGGCCTCTCCGTTTTTCCTTAACCATCCGCCGCCGGTCAGAATCCCTTCCAGACCGTGGACCAGAAGCACCGCCGGAAACGGCAGCACCATATAAAGAACTGTCAATGCACTCATAGCGTTCTTGATTTTTGAATATTTCCCATTTAAAGCTTGTTGGAAGAGCATCATTCCATTCCGATCACGGCCGTCTTGTCGCCGACCTTGACGGTCACAGGAGAGGAAGCTCCTTCGATTGAACGGACGATTACCTGGGCCTTGCCGCTGAACGGCTTGATGGTCATTGACTTGCCGTTCACCGGGCGCTCGACTTCCTTGAAGCCGGGGTTGCCGTTGCCCCAGCCGAGGAATGTCGCCCCGCTCACCTCCACGTCCAGAGTTTCGCAAGGCGAATCGATGTCGATCACCACAACATCCTGTCCGTCAGCCTTGAGCGTGCTCTTGGAAAGTGCGAGTACAGTCCCGGAAGCTATGGAAGGATATTCATCGACCGCCGCTTTTCTGCCTTTGATGTAGCCGGTGGCGGTGAAGGAGGTGGCGGTGCCGCTGACCTTCCAGACGAGGTGCCCGTCTTCAGGCATCTCTTTCTTGCCCAGGCTCTTGCCGCCCGCGCTCAGACGCACCGCGTCGCAGTTTGAATATACCCACACCTCGCCGTTGTACGGGCCGCAGATGTGGACGGTCGGCTCGTCCGTCCAGGCTGCTTTCAGGTAGAAGGCTTCGTCTTTAGGGAAGCAGCAGTAGTCCAGAATGCCGAACTGCGAACCGGTCGCAGGCCAGACCATCGGATTAGGCTCGCCGCGGTAGTCCTGGCCGGTCCAGTAGAACAGCCCGCCGGTCCACGGACGTGACTTGTAGAACTTCCAGCCGTGTTCGATGACATTGATTCTGCCGAGGGTGTCGACCCTGTTCAGCGGAGTCATCCAACCCTCCTCCGGCACAGTCTCGTACTTGCCCCTCGTGCCGGCTCCAGAAGTCTCCTCCGTGCCGATGGCGCAATGGTCCGGGAAGATCTCGTGGAACTCGTCCACCGGGTTCTGCACCACATAGTTGTAGCCGAACACGTCGACGCCCTTCACAAGCTCGTGACCTCCGGAACTGCCATAGTTCGAAGGTCTTGTCGGGTCGATCGAGCGGACATATTCACTCATCCTGCGGGCGATGCGGGTGCCGGCTTCGATGCCCTCCACGCTCCATTCCTCGTTGCCGACGCTCCAGAGGATGACGCACGGATGGTTCCTGTCCCTCTCGATCATCCGCCGAAGCTGCGTCAACTGCTCCTCGTTAACTCCGAGCTGGCGGTTCTCGTCGATCACCAGGATGCCCATCTCGTCGCAGAGGTCGAGCATCGCGGGAGAGGCGGGGTTGTGCGAGCTGCGTATCGCGTTGAAACCGTACTTCTTGAGCTGCGTCAGGCGGTAGCGCCAAAGTTCCTCCGGCACGGCGACTCCGACTCCGGCGTGGTCAAGGTGCAGGTCGCATCCAGTCAGCTTGACGTGCTTCCCGTTGAGACGGAAGCCTTCGGTGGCGCTGAACTCGATGTCCCTCAGGCCGTAGCGGGTGCTGTACTCGGCGGAAAGTTTCCCGTCGTAGAAAAGCCTTATCTTGACGGTGTAAAGGTACGGGTCTTCGAGGCTCCAGCGGTGCGTCGGCTTCTCAACCTTCTGACCTTCAGCGTCTAAGAATATGATCTCGGGGCGGACTTTCGCCCCTG
>CAVCDF010000118.1:0-16426 GCA_963600795.1 Anaerotignum sp.
AATTGATGCAGTTACACGAGATAGAGTGCGTGACGGGAGCGATTCGGGACGGAATTGATGCAGTTACACGAGATAGAGTGCGTGACGGGAGCGATTCGGGACGGAATCGATGCAGTTACATGAGATAGAGGACGTGACGGGAGCGATTCGGGACGGAATTGAACGGGAATACGCACGGAGATGAAGGATTGCACGTCTTGGGTAATGTTGCGGTCTATCAGTTAGTAATATCGCGGGCCATCAGTTAGTAATATTGCGGATAATCAGTTTATTTTAAGAAAAGCCGCGCGGCGGCGTTGGCTTTTTTAAAGTATTTTATGTAATTTTGGAACTGACTCCGCGCCGACAAGGCGCAAAACGGACTATTCAGAGATGGACACTATCAAACAGAACTTTCCTCAGTACGATGAGGCCGGGCAGGCTCTCATAGCGAGCGCCTACGACATTGCGGCAGCGGCCCTCGCGGACGAAACGCGCGGCAACGGACATCCTTTCATCGAGCACCCGCTGAACGTGGCGCTGATCGCAGCGGATGAAATCGGTCTTCCGGCCGATTGCGTTGCCGCCGTATTCCTGCATGAAGCGACCAGGAAGCACCCTGAAACCGATCTCCGGAAGAACGCTTTCCCGGAAGACGTTTACACGATGGTCGACGGTCTGAACAAGATAGCGACCATCAAGCCGAAGGACACCCGGCTTGAGGCTGAAAGTTACAAGAAACTGATCGTGCAGTACTCCACCGACCCTCGCGTCACCGTGCTGAAGATCGCCGACAGGCTGGAGGTGATGCGCCATCTGGAGATGTTCCCCAAGGCGTCGAGGGAGAAGAAGATTCTGGAGACCCTGATGCTGTACATTCCTCTGGCCCACCAGCTTGGTCTGTACAACATCAAGAGCGAGATGGAGGACATCTACTTCCGTTTCGCAGAGCCTGAGCAGTACCGGGCCATAACCAACAAGTTGAAGGCCACCGAAAGGGACCGCGAAAGGCTGACAGCCGAATTCATCGAACCGCTGAAGAAGAAGCTGTCGGACGCCGGAATCAAATACAAGCTGAAAATCAGGACTAAGACGGCGTATTCAATCTGGAGGAAGATGCAGAAGCAGAAGGTCCCTTTTGAAGGAGTCTATGATGTTTTCGCCATCCGCTTCATCATCGACTGCGAGCCGGACAGCAGGTTGGAAAAGGATCTGTGCTGGAAAACGTTCTCCTACGTGACCGAAGAATATGAAGCCGACACAAAGCGGCTCCGCGACTGGGTCACGAACCCGAAGCCGAACGGCTACGAATCCCTGCACATCACCGTCAAGAACAAGAGAGGAGCCTACGTAGAGGTTCAGATCAGGACGAAGAGAATGGACGACGAGGCGGAGAACGGACAGGCTTCGCACTGGTCCTACAAAGGCATCAAGCACGAAGCCCAGCTGGACAAATGGCTGGTGTCTGTGCGCTACGCCCTCGAGCATCCTCAGGAAGCCGACCCGGAGGAACTTCCCCAGCCGCCTTCCAAGGAGATATTCGTGTTCACGCCTTCCGGCGAACTAAGGATTCTGCCCGCAGGAGCCTCGATGCTGGACTTCGCCTTCAATATTCATTCAGGGCTGGGAGTCCGCTGCTCGGGCGGCCGCATCAACGGCAAGGCCGTCTCCATCAGGGAAAAGCTCAAGACAGGGGACGTGGTCGAGATAATGTCAGCCAAGAACCAGAAACCTTCGTCGGACTGGCTCAACTATGTCGTAACCTCGAAGGCGCGCAACCGCATCAAGCAGGAACTGAACGAGGAGGAATACAAAAAGGCGGCGCAAGGCAAGGAACTTCTCGGCAGGAGGCTCAAGAACTGGAAGCTCGAGATGCCGGACGAAGTTCTGGCGGAGTATCTGAAGAAAATCAAGTATTCGACCCTGAAGGAATTCTATGCAGCCATCGCCGACGAAGTCATAGACGTCAACGATGTCAAGAACTACATTCTCGACCGTGACAGGCTCGCCGCGGAGGCCGTCGAGGCCGCAAGGGAAGCCGATGCCGAAAGGAACGGGGCGAAGGGAGAGTGGACCGGCGGAGGACATTCGTCCGACGACATCCTTGTCCTCAACGCCCGTGACCTCAAGGGGCTTGACTACAAGATGTCCAAGTGCTGCCATCCGGTCTTCGGCGACGATGTGTTCGGCTTCGTGACAAGGACCGAAGGCATCAAGATCCACAGGATATCCTGCCCGAACGCAGCCAGGCTCATCAGCGCCTACCCGTACAGGATCCAGAAGGTGAAATGGGCCGAGGCTCCTGGCGGGGGCAGTTTCCAGTGCACCCTGAAGATAATGGCCGAGATGGAGCCTTCGGTCATCGGCCAGATCACCGAGATCGTGAACGCCTTCAAGGCCTCGCTGCGCACCTTCAACGTCAGCGAGAACAGCCGCGGCGGCACCTACGAGATCTCAATGCGCATCTCAGTCCCTTCCAATATGGAGCTGGACAAGGTAATCTCCCAGATAAAGAACCTCCGCCACATCCTCAAAGTCTCCAGAGCGTAAATCTTCGGGCCGCAGGATTTTCCGGAAGGAAATAAATTGCGTACTTTTGCAGGTCAATTGCAATAGAAATCAATATGTCAGAAGAGCTCAACCTCGTGGCCGACCTTGGCCTGATTCTTTTTGCCGCCGGATTTTTCACGATCCTGTTCAACAAGCTGAAGCAACCTATCATACTTGGCTATATCGTGGCAGGCTTCGTCGTCGGACCCCATCTGGGAATATGCCCGCAGATGGCCAGCGAGGAAGCCGTGAAAGAATGGTCTGAAATCGGCATCATATTCATGCTCTTCGGCCTCGGCCTCGAATTCAGTTTCAAGAAGCTTCTGAAAGTCGGAGTCACAGCCATGCTGATAGCGGGCATCAAAGTGCTGGGAATGTTCCTTGTCGGCCTTATAGCGGGCTACATCCTAGGTTTCGACACAATGGAATGCATATTCCTCGGCGGCCTGATGTCAATGTCTTCCGCATCCATAGTTCTGAAAGCCTACGACGACATGGGTCTGAAGAAGGCCCCGCAAACGCAGATTGTGTTCGGAACCCTTGTGGTTGAAGACATTATGGCCATCGTGATGCTTGTACTCCTTTCCACCGTCGCCGTTTCGAACAGTTTTTCAGGCAAAGAAATGATCTGGGGTATCGGGAAACTGGCTTTCTTCCTGCTCCTGTGGTTCCTTGTCGGCATCTACCTCATTCCGTCCCTGCTGAAGAAAGCCAGGAAATACATCAATGACGAGATTCTCCTCATCGTCAGCATATCCCTCTGCTTCCTGATGGTTTCCATCGCCACCTACGCCGGTTTTTCCTCAGCGCTGGGCGCCTTCGTAATGGGTTCGCTGCTCGCCGAGACCACCGAAGGCGAGAGAATCGAGAAAACGATGAAGACCATAAAGGATCTTTTCGGCGCCATATTCTTCGTCTCCGTGGGAATGATGCTTGACCCTGCCGTCATAGCCCGGCACTGGGTCGCCGTCCTGGTCATCTCCATCCTCACGGTTATCGGCATGGTGTTCTTCACCACTGCAGGCGTGATAGTCGCCGGGAAGGGACTCAGAAATGCCATAAACACAAGTTTCAGCGTCGCGCAACTCGGAGAATTCGCATTCATCATCGCCGGTCTGGGCTGCTCGCTCGGAGTCATGCGTGACTTCATCTACCCTGTAATCATAGCGGTTTCAGTCATCACGACTTTCACGACACCTTATATGATAAAAGCCGCGAATCCGTTCGTGGACCGTCTTGAGAAAAAAATCCCGAAGAATATCCTTGACAAGCTCACTCCGGTCCACTCGGACCTGAGAATAAGCAAGGATGACGAAAACGAATGGAAATACCTTTGGAAACAATACATATTGAGGATAATCGCGTACGGGATAATCCTGGTAGCGATACTCGTCTCATCAAGACAGCACACTGAGCCGGCGATCGCACGGATCTTCCCTAACATCAGCGAACTTGGCCGTGACATCATCGTGGTGGTGATAACCATACTGGCGATGAGTCCTTTCCTCTACGGTCTGGGCATAAGCCGCGGGGCAAAGGACGGGAAGGCCAACAAGGTTGCATTCGAACTGATCAGCAAGAAGCCTTCCAACAGGGCTCCTATGATTTCGATGATGCTCACGAGGACTTTCATCACCATAGGCTTCGTGATCGCTCTCTTCATGATGCACTTCAAGCTTTCCATCTGGTTCATCCTGCTCATCGCCGCGGCAGGGGTTGAGTTCGTGCTCATCATCAAGCGCTACGCGAAGGATTATTCCTTCATCGAGAAGACCTTCATGAACAACCTCCGGGCCAGAGAGGACAAGGAAAGGGAGGAAGCTCCTGTGACCGCTGCCGTGAAGGATTACCTCGGAGGCTACGATGTGGTGCTGGAAAGTTTCACCGTTTCTTCGGATTCGTCGATCGCCGGAGAGAAACTGGCTTCCGTTCCTATGATAAAGGAATGCGGCGTGAACATCCTGAAGATCATCAGAGGCACGCACCACTTCCTGATTCCAAGCGGAGACGAAACCGTCTTCCCTTCCGACCGGCTGCTCGCCGTGGGCACAAAAGAACAGATTTCCGATTTCGGAGAGGCTCTGAACGCCGCAGAGGAACCGGCCGACGACAACGCCGGAGCAGATGAGTTCATCGTGAAGAAAATCGAGCTGACACCGGATTCCTTCCTGACAGGCAAGGTCATAGGCAGCCTGGACATGCGTTCGGCCGGCTGCATCGTCATCAGCATACTGCGCGGCGACAAGTTCTGCACCAATCCGGAACCGGACACTGATTTCCGCGAAGGCGACATAGTCTGGCTCGCAGGCACGGAAGAAGGGTGTGCAGACTTCGGCGCGTAAGCCGGAATTCTCTCAGTCCTTCCAGACCTTGAGGTACTGCTGAAGGGCCCACATCTCGTCACGATAGCGGGCCGCCTCGGAGAAATCGAGGTCGGCGGCTGACTTTTCCATACGGCGTCTGTCTTCGTCGATGGTCTTCTGGATCTGCTCGCGGGTCATCGACCGGATGACCGGATCCTGAAGCACGGCGGCCAGGTCAGCCTTGACGAAACCGTCGACATAGGCAGTGTTCCCTTCCCTCTTCGAATCGTGACCGAGACCGACTGAAACTGTACCTCTTCCGAGGTCGCTCGGGTTTGGAATATACGTCGGGTCGGAAACGGAATCCGCAGCGCTGACTCTTCCGCTCGGCCCGTTCTTGACACGGGGATTGACAGCCTTCCCGGAGTCCCCGTAGAGTTCCGACGCAAGGACATTCCTTTTCACGTCGACCTGCTTCGGAGTGATTCCGTGAATCTTGTTGTACTCTATCTGCCTGGTCCTGCGGCGGTTGGTCTCCCTGATCGTCTCCTCCATCGATTCGGTCACGGTGTCGGCGTACATTATCACGAGGCCGTTGACGTTTCTCGCGGCCCGGCCGGCGGTCTGGGTCAGGGCTCTGCCCGAACGCAGGAAGCCTTCCTTGTCGGCATCGAGAATCGCTACTAGCGAGACAGTCGGAATGTCAAGCCCTTCGCGCAGAAGGTTGACGCCGACAAGCACATCGAAAAGGCCGTTCTTGAAATCTTCAATGATCTCGACCCTCTCGGCTGTGTCCACGTCGGAATGGATGTAGCGCACCCGGACATCTATCTTCTCCAGATAGTCAGTCAGTTCCTCCGCCATCCTCTTGGTGAGCGTCGTGACGAGCACCCTTTCGTCCTTTTCCGCACGGCTGCGGATCTCCTCAACAAGGTCATCGACCTGGTTCTGAGTAGGACGGACCTCGATCGGAGGATCGAGAAGACCGGTTGGACGCACGACCTGCTCGATGACAAGGCCGTCGGAGCGTTCCAGTTCGTAGTCCGCGGGAGTGGCGCTCACGTAGATCTTCTGACCGGTCACGGCGTTGAACTCGTCGAATGTGAGAGGCCTGTTGTCAGCGGCGGCTGGAAGGCGGAAACCATATTCGACAAGAACGGACTTGCGGGAATGGTCGCCTCCGTACATCGCCCTGATCTGGGGGATGGTGACGTGGCTTTCGTCGATGAAGGTTATGAAGTCCTTCGGGAAATAGTCGATGAGGCAGAACGGCCTCTGGCCCGGCTTGCGTCCGTCAAGATAACGGGAATAGTTCTCGATGCCGGGGCAGTAGCCCATCTCTTTTATCATCTCGAGGTCGTTCTCCACCCTCTGCTGCAGACGCTTGGCTTCCAGAGTCTTGCCGATCTCGTTGAAATAGTCCAGCTGCTTCTTGAGGTCATCCTGAATCAGGCTCACGGCCTTGAAGCTGCGCTCCCGGGTCGTGACGAAGTTGGTCGCCGGAAAAATCGGCACTTCATCCAGGTCCTCGATGTGCGCTCCGGTCAGCGGATCGATCAGCGACAGGGAATCGACCTCGTCGCCGAAGAACTCAATGCGCACGGCCTCGTCCGATCCGCCCAGGAAGACATCGACGGTGTCGCCCCTCACCCTGAAGGTGCCTCTCTTGAAATCCACCTCCGTCCTGCTGTAGTTGGCGTCCACAAGGTGGTAAAGAAGCCGCGTCAGACTTCTCCGCTCGCCTTTTTTCACGACCACCGACTGGGCGTGGAAATCCTCCGGATTGCCGATGCCGTAAAGGCAGGAGACGCTGGAGATCACGACCACATCCCTCCGGCCGGACATCAGGGCGGAAGCCGCGCTCAGCCTCAGCTTGTCGATCTGGTCATTGATGCTCAGATCCTTCTCGATGTAGGTGTCCGTGGTGGGCAGGTAGGCCTCCGGCTGGTAGTAGTCGTAGTAGGAGACGAAATATTCAACGGCGTTGGACGGGAAGAAACTCTTGAATTCCCCGTAGAGCTGGGCGGCGAGGGTCTTGTTGTGGCTGAGGATCAAGGCGGGACGCTGCAGTCTCTCGATGACGTTCGCCATCGTGAAAGTCTTTCCAGAGCCTGTCACGCCAAGCAGTGTAACGTCGCCGACACCTTGCTCCAGCGCGGAGCAAAGTCCTTCTATCGCCCCCGGCTGGTCGCCGGACGGCCTGTACGGTGATTCAAGACGAAATTTCATTGACAGGACGAATGCAATTCGTGTTCGCAGTTCACAAAAATAACAATATCTTTGCAGATAGTAACAATTACCGGACATAAACCAAACACAAAACGGATATGCGACTGCCTGCAGAATGGGAAAAGCAAAGCGGGGTGATGCTCACCTGGCCGGACGGCACCACACCCTGGTACGAACTTGAGAAGGTACAGGAATGCTACGGACGGATAATCTCCGCGATACTGCGCTTCGAAAGGGTGCTTCTGGTGACTTCCGACAAGGAAGCTGCGGCCGGAAGGCTCTCAGGGCTCGGAGTCGACACCTCCGGAATCATATTCAAGGAATGTCCAATCAATGACACCTGGGCGCGGGACCACGGCGGAATAGCGGTCTTCGGCGACAAAGGGGAAAAGTACATCTACGACTTCGTCTTCAACGGCTGGGGACTCAAGTTCGCCTCCGACCTCGACAACAGGATCACCGGAAACATATTCTTCGACAATGCCTTCGCCGACGACGTCGCCTGCGTGGACATGCGTCCATACGTCCTGGAAGGAGGCAGCATTGACACCGACGGGGCCGGGACATTGATGGCCACGACCGAATGCCTCTGCAGCGACAACCGCAACGAGTACCTCACCAGGGACGAGATCGAAGAAGAGCTCAAGGAGGCGTTCGGGCTGAAAAGGATACTCTGGGTGGACAGCGGAAGCCTTTCCGGCGACGACACGGACAGCCACATCGACATTCTGGCGAGATTCTGCGGCCCTGACACGATAGCCTATGTCAAGTGCGAAGACTCGGAAGACCCGGACTATGAGGGTCTTGTGAATATGGAAGCTCAGCTTCAGTCTTTCCGCACCCTCGGCGGGAAACCTTACAGGCTCGTGCCTCTGCCGAAACCGGAACAGACGTTCCTGGACGGCTACCCTCTTCCGGCCTCATACGCCAACTTCCTGATAATCAACGGAGCGGTCCTGGTTCCGGGGACGGGGTCCGAACTTGACGAGACCGTCAGGGAAAGGCTGCAGGAGGTGTTTCCGGACAGGGAGGTCGTCGTCATCGACTGCCGCCCGCTGCTTTCAGGCCACGGCGGCCTGCACTGCGTCACGATGCAGTTCCCGGAAGGCTGGCTTCCGGAATGACATCTTTGAACATGCGAATGAACATAAAAGCTCAAGAATATGAACATCCTGAAAGTAGGAATGGTGCAGCAGAGCTGCACAACGGACATCAAGGCCAACATCGCTAAACTGACTGAAAACATCCGCAAATGCGCGGCCGGAGGCGCACGGCTCGTTGTGCTGCAGGAGCTGCACAATTCGGTCTATTTCTGCCAGACGGAAGACGCGTCGCTCTGCGACCTGGCGGAGACGATTCCGGGACCTTCCACCGATTACTTCGGCGAACTTGCCAGGGAACTGAACATCGTGCTGGTGCTTTCACTGTTCGAAAAGCGTGCTCCGGGACTCTACCACAACACGGCCGTCGTCATCGAAAAGGACGGCAGCATCGCAGGCAAATACCGCAAGATGCATATTCCTGACGACCCTTGCTTCTACGAGAAGTTCTACTTCACGCCGGGAGATCTGGGATTCAACCCGATAAAGACTTCCGTCGGCACGCTCGGCGTGCTTGTCTGCTGGGACCAGTGGTACCCGGAAGCCGCAAGGCTGATGGCCCTGAACGGTGCGCAGATACTCATCTATCCAACTGCCATAGGCGGTGTCGGCACAGACTCGAAGGAAGAGCAGCAGACCCAGAGGCAGGCGTGGCAGCTTGTCCAGAGAGGACACTCCGTGGCGAACGGACTTCCTGTCGTCACTGTGAACCGCGTCGGACACGAAGACGACCCTTCAGGGAACACGATAGGGCTGGACTTCTGGGGCTATTCATTCGCGACCGGCCCGCAGGGAGAGATTCTGGCCCAGTTCGACACCGAAGAAGAGGGTGTCAAGGTGGTCGGAATCGACATTGACCGCACTGAATATGTCCGCAGAGGCTGGCCGTTCCTGCGCGACCGCCGCATAGACTCCTATTCCCCTATCCTGAACAGGTACGGCAAGTGATCACCGCTTCCTGCGCGCGTCCAGGGCGCGGCGGAACTCGGCCGCATTGCGGTTGTGCTCCGACAGCGTCCGGGCGAACTTGTGTGTACCGTCCATAGCCGCGCTCGCGCAGAAATACAGATAACCGTGCCTGTCCGGATTCAGGACCCCTTCAAGGCAGGCTCTGTCGGGAACGCATATCGGTCCCGGAGGCAGGCCCTCATACTTGTAGGTGTTGTAAGGAGAATCCACTTCAAGATGCTTGAACAGTACCCTGTTCAGCGTGAAGCCGAAGCAGTAGGCAACGGTCGGGTCGGCCTGCAGTTTCATTCCCGAGTGCAGGCGGTTCAGATAGACGCCCGCTATGGAAGGATATTCAGGAGCATAATTGGACTCGCTCCTGACAATCGACGCGACGATGGAGACCTCTTTCGGAGTAAGCCCCTGCTCTTCGGCCTTCGCAAGGTTTTCCGGGGTCCAGAAAGAATCCCAGGCGGCTTTCTGCTTGTCCAGGATGTCCTTCATCGATGCCGTCCAGTAGATCTGGTAGGAATCCGGCATCAGAAGCGAGAACACATCGGTCGGGGTGAATCCGTAGGAAGCCAGCAGGACGCTGTCATCCAGCGCCTGCCTGACCTGCGCCGAGTCAAGCATTATCTGGTTGGAGATTTTCCTGGCTATCTTCCCTTTCAGCCTCATCGTGCCTGAAAGCACCAGGTTGACCGGCGTCTGCCAGCCGTTGCGCAGCATTCTGGCCACGTAGATGCTCGGCTTGTCCTTCCCGACGACATAGTGCCCCGGCTTGATTTCGGAATCCTTCAGATTCCCGCGCACGGTGCGCTGAAGGCTTCTCCCGTTGAGGACAACGCTGTCAGGAATCTGCGCAAGGACTTCATCCACGGTCGTTCCGGGATAGACGAACAGGCTCGCGTCCTGCGAGAAGTTCGCCTTGCGGTTGTCTCCATACCATCTTCCGCCGACAAAGCCGGCTATCACCGCCGCAATCAAGGCTGCGGCAAGCGCAATGATTTTCCAAGTTTTCATCTTTTCCCGGTCTTTTTGCCGCGAAGGATGATGGTGTCACCCTCGCGCGGCTGATAATCCGCTGAGAATCCGTTCATCTTCAGCACGCTGGACATCTTGACTGCGAACCTCTGGCAGATGTCCCTCAACGACTCGGAGTCATCCCCGACAATGTATTTCTCAAGGCCCTTTTCGGCCTGGTTCTTCTTCGGCTGGAGATAGACCACGGTCCCCGGCAGCAGTTCGCAGGATGCGACAAGATCGTTGTACTTCAGCAGTTCATTGAGATAGAGATGGTTGGATTCCGCGATGCTTGAATATGTCTCCCCTTCCACCGAGGTTATGAACGGAACCCCGTTGCGGGAATATGCCTCCCTGCTCAACGAGAATCTGAACACTTCGTTGGCGTTCACTATCTTCTTCGGTTCCTCAATGGACAGAGGCGAGGCCGGAATCACGTCTGCGGCCTGCTCTTCTTTGGAATGGCGCTTCTTTTTGGCTTTCCTGACCTTGCGGACGCTCTTCACGGAAGCCTTGGAGTCCGAAGATGAAGAAGTCTTCTCCGAATATGACCGCGAAGATTCCTTTCCTGCCGTGACAGCAGGCGCGGCACCGGCGGAGCCGGCCGACCCGGCTGAATCGGCCGATTCGGAAAGCCGCTCGGCATCCTCGGAAGTCATAGTGTCGTATTCATAAAGCTTGTAGTCCTCTATGTACTTGACCAGTTTCGCCGGATAGCCGGGATCGGTAGCGTAGCCAGCCTTCTTCAGGCCGTAGGCCCAGGCCTTGTAGTCCGTAGTCTTGTACTCGAAGAGGAATTTGTAGCGGTCACGGTAGCGCAGGAAGTCTGAATGGTCGCTGAAGGACTCTTCGGCGGAACCGTAAACCCTGAAGCACTCCCCCTTCGCGTCGTCATCGTATTTCATCGACTTGCCGGTCCAGTCCTTGTGGCACTTGATGCCGAAATGGTTGTTGCCTTCCGTGGCCAGGGACGAAAGCCCGTAGCGGGACTCGAGCATTCCCTGCGCCAGGGTGATGCTGGCCGGCACTCCCGTGCGGTACATTTCCCTCACGGCGGTCGGAGCCCACCTGCGTATGTACCTTTCCTGCGGCGTCCCCTGCGCGGCGGCGCAGACGGCAAGCAGAATGGCTGCTATGAATATGACTGTTCTTTTCATCTGAAATGATTTCTGTAAAGTTTCAGTAAAGTAAAGGTGTAGTTTTCCGGATCACCCCAGTCTTACGAAAGGGATGCTGAAGACATCGCCGTCATTCGCGGCATAGCTTTCAGGGAATATTGTCCTGCATTCAGCCTGGTAAGGGGCGGTGTCCTTGTTTCTGGAAGAATAATGCCCGATGACAAGTTTACCGGCTCCGGCGGCAAGTGCGCAGCGCGCGGCGTCCAAAGTCGTGGAATGGTACCGGAGCCTGGCCTTTTCCGACATGTCCGACAGATAGGTCGCCTCGTGGTAGAGCAGGTCCACTCCGCTTACCCACGAAGACAGTTCCGGGAACGGAGCCGTGTCGCTGCAGTAGGCGAAGGAGCGCGGAATGAAAGGAGTGTAGCCGAGTTCATCGAACGGGAGAACCTGCAAGGTCCCGTCCTCAGACTCGCGCAGCACGTCCTCGCCACGCTTCACGGTGCCTATTTCGGTCAGCGTGAGGCCATATTCATCTATCCTGTCCTTCCTGACATCTTTCAAAGGCTCCTTCTCCCGGAAGAGGAAGCCGAACGTCTCGACCCTGTGGTTGAGAGGGAAGGCCAGCACCTCGAGCGACTTGGTATGGTAGATTTCCTCCGGTTCCTTCATCTTCAGAGGAATGTGGTTGATGTCGAAGGCAATTCCGTCGCCGTAGTAGGACAGGAAGAACTTCAGTATCGGGCCGAAATTGGCCGGAGCATAGATGTTGAGTTCCCTGGGCCTGCAGAGCATTCCCATAGTTGAGAGAAGGCCGAAAAGTCCGAAGATGTGGTCGCCGTGGATGTGCGAGATGAAGATCGAGTCTATCTTCAGAAGGGAGATGTGACACTCCTGGAGGCGTGTCTGCACACCTTCTCCGCAATCTATCAAAAAAGAGCGCCCACGTACGGACAGTACCTGAGCGCTCTGATTTCTTCCGGCGAAGGGCTTGGCCGAAGCCGTGCCCAGAACCGTCAATGAGAATTCCATGAATTATTCACCCTTCTCGAGCTTGTCCTTGAGGGCGGCAAGTTCGCTGATGTCACCGAGAGTGGTCTTCTCAACGTTGGAGTTGATCTTCTTGACCACCTTCTTGGTGTTGTCAACTTCGGTAGCCACCTTCTCGGCCTTGGCCTCAGCGTATGTTCTTGTGTGGGAGAGCAGGATTCTGCGGGTGCTTCTCCTGAGCTCGATTACCCTGAACGGAAGAACATCGCCTACGACAGCCTGCTTGCCATCCTCCTTGATGAGGTCGCGGCTGAATGCGAAGCCTTCGTCGTCACCTTCAAGCTTGATGTTAGCGCCCTTGTCGGTAAGGGAAGCGACTGTACCCTCAACGGTGGTTCCGGCAGGATACTTGGCCTCGATAGCATCCCAAGGGTTAGGGGTGAGCTGCTTGTGTCCGAGGCTGAGCTTGTGGTTGGCCTCGTCGAAGTCAAGAATCTGGACGTCGATGACATCACCTGGAGCGACGAGCTCTGAAGGATGCTTGATCTTGTTCCAGGAAAGGTCGCTGATGTGGATGAGACCCTCAACGCCGTCCTCAGGCTCTGCGAACACACCGAAATTGGTGACGTTGCGGACAATGGCCTTGTGAACTGAACCAACAGGGTACTTGTCGCGGATGCTCTCCCAAGGGTTAGGGGTGAGCTGCTTGAGACCGAGGGACATCTTCTTGTTCTCACGGTCGATGGAAAGTACCTTGGCCTCGATTTCGTCGCCTGCCTTGAGGAACTCCTGAGCGCTGTGGAGCCTTGGAGACCAGGACATTTCAGAAACGTGGATAAGACCTTCGACACCCGGCTCGATTTCAACGAACGCGCCGTAGTCAGCGACAAGCACAACCTTGCCCTTGACGACATCGCCTTCCTTGAGGTTGGCGTCGAGAGTGTCCCAAGGATGAGGAGTGAGCTGCTTGTAACCGAGGGCGATTCTCTTCTGCTGAGGATCGAACTCCTTGACGACGACCTTGATCTTCTGGTCGAGGGAAACGACTTCCTCCGGATTGTCGATTCTGCCCCAGGAAAGGTCCGTGATGTGGATGAGACCGTCGATGCCGCCCAGATCCACGAACACACCGTAGTTGGTGATGTTCTTGACGGTTCCTTCGAGAACCTGACCTCTTTCGAGCTTGCTGATGAGTTCAGCTCTGCGCTGCTCCTGCTCCGCTTCGAGAAGAGCCTTGTGGGAAACCACGACGTTGCGGAACTCCTGGTTGATCTTCACAATCTTGAAGTCCATAGTCTGGTTGACATATGCATCGTAGTCGCGGATAGGCTTGATGTCGATCTGCGAGCCTGGAAGGAATGCCTCGATGCCGAACACATCGACGATCATACCGCCCTTGGTGCGGGTCTTGATGAAGCCCTTTACGATCTCGCCGTTGGCGTTGGCCTCGTTGACTCTGTCCCAAGACTTGACGGCACGCGCCCTCTTGTGGGAAAGGATCAGCTGACCCTTCTTGTCCTCGGTGGACTCGACATAGACCTCAACCTTGTCGCCGACCTTCAGGTCAGGATTGTAGCGGAACTCGGGAGCCTGGATGACACCTTCGCTCTTGGCGCCTATGTTGACGACGACTTCTCTCTTGTTGATGGCTGTAACCGTTCCTTCAACGACCTCGTTCTCCACAATCTTGGAGAGGGTCTTCTCGTAAGCTTCGGCGATGCTGGCCTTGTCAGCGTTGCCGTACTCGGAACCGCCTTCAAAAGCGTCCCAGTCGAAATTCTCAGGAGCGACTGAAGCGTTGAGAGCAGTCTTCTTTTCCGCCGCGGCCTTCGGAGCCTCCTGAACAGGAGCCTCCGCCTTTACTTCCCCGGCGATGTTCTGTGTTTCTTCTGCCATAATGGTAATTAAGATAACTAGTTGTTTAACAATATTTTTACGCCCTACCGCACAAGCCGTCAGGCCGGTCCGGTCAAAAGGCCTGCAAATTTAGACAAAATATTCTGATTCTCAATGTTTGCGGCAACAAAAAATATTCATACCTTTGCAGACTGACTTCTGTGAAGAGTCAGCGTCATTAAAGTGGAACTCTCCGACTTACGGGCCGGGTAAAACAGGAAGAGAATGATTGCGATTTTCTACAGGCGGAACGGCAAGCTGTCAGTCTCACAGTCTGAATCAGACCTCTCCGAAATGAGCCGGGACGATGTCCTGTGGATCGATCTCCTCTCCCCGTCGGGCGAGGAGAAGCACACTGTTGACATTTTTCTCGGAGAAGAGATCCAGAGCCGCGCCCAGGCCGAGGAAATCGAAAGTTCATCACGCTTCTTCGAGACTGAAAACGCAATCTTCGCCAACACCAACTTCCTTATGCCGGGTCCTGAGGACTACACGATGGAGGCCGTTTCGTTCACTCTTGTCGGGAACTGCCTCACGACTCTCAGGGACGTGCCTCTGCGCAGCTTCACCGAACTGCAGCGCAGACTTGTCGCGATGCCGCAGCTCTACCCGAACGGATTCAGCGTCTTCGCCAGCATAATGGACCAGCGTGTCGACCTCGACGCGGACATGATCGAGCTGATGAGCAAGGAGATTTCCCAGTACAGCAAGCGCATCAACCAGCAGGAGGACATCAACGAAGATTTCCTGCTCGACATCAACCAGCTGCAGGAAAACACGATGCTTGTGCGCGAGAACATCGTGGACAAGCAGCGGCTCATCTCCAACATGCTCCGCAGCGACAAGTATCCGCGCGAACTTCAGACGCGGTTCTCGGTACTGCTGCAGGACCTTTCATCGCTGATCAACCACACCAATTTCAGTTTCGAGAGGCTCGAGTACCTCCAGGACACCGTAGTCGGTCTTATCAACCTGGACCAGAACAAGATTATGAGAATCTTCACTCTGGTGTCCGTACTCTTCATGCCACCGACCCTCGTGGCCAGCTTCTACGGAATGAACGTTCATCTTCCGTTTATGGACAAGTGGTGGGCCTGGCTCTCCGTCTTCGGCATAATGCTGCTGACGGTAGCTCTGGTAATGTACTTTTTCAGAAGGAACAAGCTGCTCTGAGAAACCGGCCGCAGCGGGCGGCCGCTCTTAACGGTGCTTGCAGGATGTCTTCCCGACGCTTTCTAGACGAAGTCGAAGAGGATGTTCAGGCCTATGAGGATCAGGACTGCGCCACCGATGATTTCAGCCGGCTTTCCGAACTTCTGACCCACCTTCATTCCTCCGGCCATTCCTCCGGCCACTGAAAGCACAGTCACGATGAAGACTGACGTGATGTTCAGCGCCATCTTCTGCAGAGACACAGACCCCATCGAAAGGCTCACTCCGACCGCGAACGCATCGATGCTGGTCGCGACTGCGCCTATTATGACATTCTTCAGTCCGTTAAGGTTGCGCGCCTCGCCCTCACCCCTGACGGCCTCGACGATCATCGAGCCTCCGACGTAGAGAAGAAGAAGGAATCCTATGACATCGGCCAGTTTATGGACATATCCGGCGAACAGGTCCCCGAAGGCCCAGCCCATTGCCATCAGGCCGGCCTGCACGAAACCGAAGACAAGCGCTATCGGAAAGACCTTTTTCCAGGAAAGGCTGCTCAGCGTCACGCTTGAGCAGGCGGAAACTGCAAAGCAGTCAGCGCAGAGAGAGGCTGCGAGAAGCAAAGATTCAAGAATTGACAGGAACATAGCTTAAGGTTTGAAAATCTGTCTGTTGATGATGGAACGCCCTAGAGTGAGTTCATCAGCGTATTCAAGGTCGTCGCCGAAACCGAGTCCTCTGGCCAGGGACGACACGCGGACTCCGGTGGAAGCGATCTGCCTGTAGATGTAGAACGAAGTCGTCTCCCCTTCCACATCTCCGCTCAAAGCCAGGATAACCTCAACGGATTCAGGGCCGGACTCCTGCGCGGACGCGAGCGCCCGCACCCTTTCGGCGAGAAGGCCGACGGTGATGTCCGACGGACCGACACCGGCTATCGGCGAGATGATGCCGCCGAGAACGTGATAGACTCCGCGGTACTGTCCGGTGTTTTCGATGCTCATCACATCCCGGACATTCTCCACGACGCAGATCGTCCTGCCGTCCCGGGAACGGTCCGAGCAGATCGGGCAGACATCCTCGTCGGAAATCATACCGCAGTTTCTGCAGTACTTCGCTTCCTCACGCATCTTCACGA
>CAVCDF010000119.1:0-4305 GCA_963600795.1 Anaerotignum sp.
GCCTCGGACTATGGAACCCACCTATGACTTAGACACGGAAAATTGCAGGTGAACCGATTTTTCACTAACTTTACGGTCTGCCGGGAAAGCGCTCACCCGGAGCAGAAGGGCTGGAATGTCCCGGAATATTCACGCTTTCAGCGGCACACAACGGCATACAGAATAAGCATACAGAAAATATGGCACAGGAAATCGAAAGGAAATTTCTGGTCTGCGGGGACTACAAAAAGTCCGCTTTCAAGGCGTTGCGGATTTCGCAGGGCTATCTTTGCAGCGATCCGGCAAGGACGGTCAGGGTAAGGCTGAAGGACGACAGGGGCTTTCTTACCGTCAAGGGTGCCGGAGACGAAAGCGGAATGAGCCGTTTCGAATGGGAGAAGGAGATCTCCGCAGAAGATGCCGAGGCATTGCTGGCGATCTGCGAGCCCGGGGCCATCGACAAGACCAGACATCTTGTCAAGGCCGGGGACCACACCTACGAGGTGGATGAGTTCCACGGTGACAATGAAGGTCTTACCGTGGCAGAGATAGAACTGTCCGATGAAACCGAGGATTTCGAGCGGCCTTCCTGGCTCGGCAATGAGGTCACCGGCGATGCGAAGTACTACAATTCTGCTCTTGCGAAACATCCGTTCAAGACCTGGTGAGCCGTAGCGGACATATTCATCGAAATCCCCTTTCAGCGTGCGCCGGAAGGGGATTTTTTACGTTTTGAATAATTATCGAAAATAGTGTTGCGGAAATTTGGTCAACTGGAAAAAGAGTTCTACCTTTGGCGGAGCATATTAATGACACGCCCGCTCAAAGCGGGACACTGATAACTATATTTTTCAGCTATGGAAGTAAAAAACGCTGTAGCCGGGACACTTGAATCCGGGGATATCCAGATTCAGATCTCACCGGCGGAGACCAAAGGTCTGCAAATCGACCTTGAAAGTTCCGTCGCCGCACAGTTCGGCAGACAGATCAAGCAGGTCATCACAGAGACCCTCACCGAATTCGGTCTGGAAGACGCACAGATCAAAGCCATCGACAAGGGAGCGCGCGACTGCACCATCAAGGCAAGGGTGACAGCCGCCGCCGTCCGCGCGACAGGAAAGGATGTTTGGGCTTAATCAGAGAAAGTTATGGATAGATTGAGAAGAACTATGATGTTCGTTCCGGGCAACAACCCCGGAATGATGCAGGACGCCTTCATCTACGGTCCGGATTCGATAATGCTGGACCTTGAAGACTCCGTGACTATGGCCGAAAAGGACGCCGCCCGTCTGCTTGTCCACAACGCTCTCAAATACATCGACTACGGCGACACGGAGATGGTCGTCCGCATCAACCCGCTCAGCACCCCTTACGGAAGGAAGGACGTGGAGGCCGTCGTGAAGGCCGGAGTCCAGGTCATCCGTATGCCTAAGACGGAGACCGCCGACGAGGTCCGCGAACTCGAGGCCGAGATCGAGAAGGTCGAGAAGGAGATAGGCTGTCTGGGAAGAACCCGTATGATGGCCGCCATCGAAAGCGCCGAAGGCATCTGCAACGCCTTCGAGATCGCCAAGGCGTCCAAGAGGATGATGGGCATCGCCCTCGGAGCCGAGGACTACTGCGCAAACCTCAAGACCCAGCGCACCCCTGGCGGAGCGGAACTGCTCTACGCCCGCGAGACGATAGTCGTGGCCGCCAGAGCCGCAGGCATCGACGCGCTTGACACGGTATATTCAAATCTCGACGACATGGAGACCTTCCGCAAGGAGGTCGAACTCATCAAGACCCTCGGCTTCGACGGAAAATCCATCATCAACCCTCGCCAGATCCAGATCGTCAACGAGGTGTTCGCTCCGAGCGAGAAGGCCATCGAGAAGGCCAGGAAGATCATCGCCGCCATCAAGGAGGCTGAGAAGAGAGGCTCGGGAGTCATCGCCGTCAACGGCAAGATGGTTGACCGTCCTGTCGTGCTGAGGGCTCAGCGCACAATGGAACTCGCCATCGCTTCGGGAATATTGACAAAGGAGGAAGTTTATGAGTAGCAGCATAAAGGAAAGAGCCGCGCTGGTCAGCAAGGCAGCGGCCGCAATGGGCAAGAAAGTATATTCAGGAGAGACCCCGAAAAACACAGTTTTCCGCAAGGATCTCCAGAAGGTTCAGTCAAAAGTCGTCACCCTTGAGGAGGCCATCGTCAAAAGCGGCCTCAAGGACGGGATGACGATCTCCTTCCACCACCATTTCCGCGGCGGTGACAAGGTTGTGAATATGGTGGTGGACAAACTGGCCGAGATGGGCTTCAAGGACCTGCATCTGGCGGCGTCCAGCCTTTCCGATGTCCACGCCCCGCTGATCGAACACATCAGGAACGGGGTCATCACCAGAATTTCCACCTCCGGTCTGCGCGGTGAACTCGCCAAGGAGATTTCCCACGGGCTGATGAAGGAGCCGGTGGTGTTCCGCAGCCACGGCGGACGAGGCAGCGCCATCGCGAGCGGTGACCTGCACATCGACGTCGCGTTCCTCGGAGCGCCTTCCTGCGACCCTGCGGGCAACGCCACGGGCTATTCCCTCTCGGAGCACGCCAAATCCATCTGCGGATCCCTCGGCTACGCCAAGCCTGACGCCGAGCACGCCGACAAGGTGGTCATCATCACGGACGACCTCGTGGACTACCCGAACACCCCGAACTCAATCTCGGAACACGATGTGGACTATGTCGTCGTTGTCGATTCCGTGGGCGATTCATCCAAGATCTCTTCGGGGGCCATCCGCGACACCAAGAACCCTCGCGACATCCTTCTCGCCCAGGAAGCGGCGAAGGTGATTGTCAACAGCGGCTACTTCAAGGAAGGTTTCTCCATCCAGACCGGATCCGGCGGAGCGTCCCTCGCCGCGGTGAAGTACATCCGCGAGGAGATGATCAAGCAGGGAGTGCACTGCAGCTTCGCCCTCGGCGGCATCACGGCGAACATGGTCAGACTGCACGAGGAGGGTCTCATCGACCGCCTGATCGATGTGCAGTCCTTCGACAAGGTCGCGGCGGAATCCCTCAAGAACGACCGTTTCCACAAGGAAGTCTCCGCCAATGAATATGCCAGCGCTGACGAGGCCGGTTCCGCCGTCCATTTCCTCGACATAGTGATTCTTTCGGCTCTTGAGGTCGATGTCAACTTCAACGTCAACGTGCTTGTCGGCAGCGATGGAGTCATCCGCGGCGCCATCGGCGGACATCCTGACACGGCGGCCGACGCTGCCCTGTCGATCATCGTCTGCCCTCTGATGCGAGGCCGCATCCCTTGCGTGGTGGACGAGGTCACAACCCTCATCACCCCTGGCTCCACAGTCGATGTCGTGGTCACCGAATATGGTGTCGCGGTCAATCCGCGCCGTCCTGAGATCGCGGAACGTCTGAAGGCCGCCGGTCTGAAGATCGTGGACATCCACGACCTCAAGGACCTTGCTCTCAAGGCTATCGGCGTGCCTGACCCGCTCCCGTTCGGAGACAAGGTGGTCGGAGTCGTTATGAACCGCGAAGGCTCTGTCCAGGATGTCATAATGAACATCGAGGACTGATTGTCGAAGGATTCCCGTTTTTATGACCGTCACGCTTGACCGTCTGCTGGCAAGCCGCGAGGCGAGAGCCGATTTCCAGAAGGAACTGCTTGAAAGTTACCCTGGAAAGACTCTTGTGTGCCTCACGGTGATCGTGCCGGGGCCGGTCAAGCGCAACCAGCAGTCTCTGATGGTTGCCCAAGCGGCTGTCACGGCCCTGGTCACTGCCTTCAGCGGATCGACGCTCCATCTCGAGCTGCGCGACCTGCCGACAGGCTACGAGGGCTATCTCGTGACCTCGCTGTCCAACCTTGAGGCCAAGGAACTGACCTGCGGTCTTGAGGACAACCATCCGCTCGGCCGGCTTTTCGACCTCGATGTCATCACCGCCGACGGAACGCCTCTTTCGAGGCAGGCGGTCGGAAGAAGTCCACGCAAGTGCCTGATCTGCGGGCAGGAAGCCATATGGTGCATGCGCAACAGAACTCACAGCATCGATGAACTCAACGCCAGAATCCGGGAAATGATCGAAGCCTATGTGCAGTAGCCGCTACATAAGCGAGCAGCCGCTTTCCGTGGCCTCCGTCCGTGCGAGAGTTGAGGATTTTCTCGCATCCAACGGACTCAGGCTCGATCCGGTGGACCGCTATGTGACCGTCACCCGTGACGAGGACTCCGACGTGATCCTCGCAGGGGGAGGGCTGGCCGGCGATGTCATAAAATGCGTGGCCGTCAGCGAAGCGGCCCGGGGCGAAGGGCTTATGAACGCCCTGG
>CAVCDF010000120.1:0-16753 GCA_963600795.1 Anaerotignum sp.
GAATCGATCCCGAACTCGCGGCGGTCAAGGCGGACGCCGGCAAGGAAGACTCCTGCGCCCGGCCCGTTGCGTCCTGCGATGAAAATTCCCGCCTTGCGCTGAAGAAGAAGATGAGGGTGACCTTCACAATCACAGTCCCCGCCAACACGTTGAGACCAGGCAACACGGTCCGCTGCTGGCTCCCGTTCCCGAGACAGGACATAGGACGCCAGACGGACGTAAAGCTCATCGAAGCCGGAGCGGACGGGACCGCATATCCAGAAAACAGCCTTACATTCTCCGACCCTTCCTGCCCGCACTCGAGCGTTTACCTTGAAGCGAAGGTGAGGCGGAATAGGCCGACCGTCTTCCACGAGGTCTTTGAATATGCATCCAGCGGAGAATGGCATCCATCAGACTCATCTGAAGTTTCCGCCTACGACAAGGAATCCGGCGATTACAGGAAATACACATCCGAACTTGACAGGCACGTCATCTTCACTGACAGGATCCGCCACCTCGCCGATTCGGTCACCGCAGGCATCACCAGCCCTTACATCCAGGCCAGGGAAATCCGTTCCTGGATTCTCGCGGCTTTCCCGTGGACGGCCGCAAGAGACTACTCGACGATCGAGAACATTCCTGAATATGTTCTGTCCGCCGGCCACGGCGACTGCGGGCAGGTGACGCTGCTTTTCATCACGATGTGCCGGTACAAAGGCATTCCGGCCAGATGGCAGAGCGGATGGACTACGCTTCCGGGCAATGTGGCGCCGCACGACTGGTGCGAGGTCTACTTCGAAGGCTGCGGCTGGATGCCGGTTGATCTGAGCCCTGAAGCCGCCGGGGACTTTTATTTCGGAGGAATCGATCCTTACAGGCTGGTGCTCAACTCCGACCTTGGCGACGGACTCTCCCCTGCCAAGAAATTTCCTCGGAGCGATCTCGTCGATTTCCGGCGCGGCGAAGTTGAATGGGACAAGGGCAATCTCTACAGTTCCCAGTGGACCTGCGACATCAAGGTCGAATACATCTGAATTCTTCTAGAAGACAAGCGTGAAGGCAGTCCTGTCGGCATCGCTGCAGGACAGTTTGATGGTGCCTCCGTTCAAACGCACAAGTTGACGCGAAAGGCTCAGGCCCACGCCTGTGCCGCCCGCTCCCTTGGTCGTGAAGAACGGAACGAAAATCTGCTCCTGGCTTGCCGGACTGATTGGCTCGCCGTCGTTCGAAACAGTGACCACGACCCGGTCCCGCTTGTCAAGGCCGGCAGTGATCTCCACATTGGCGGCTCCAGCCTGAACAGCGTTCTTGACCAGATTGTTGATGACCTGCGAGATCTGGCCCTGGTCGGCGTACAGGATGATGTCATCGGAAAGTTCCCTGTACCGCACGTTCGCTTCCGGCCAGTTCACAGAGGCTATCTTGACCGCATCCATAGCCACTTCCCTGAAATAAAAAGCCTTGCGGACAGGGGCGGCTATGTGCGTGAGCGAACGGTAAGACTGCACGAAGGAGATCAGGCCTTCCGATGACGAAGCGATGGTGCCGAGGGCGGAACGCACATCGGCCGCATCGTAGTCGGCCAGATTCTGCGAAAGCGCGGAACTCAGCGAGGCGATAGGTGTCACCGTGTTCATGATCTCGTGGGTCAGGACTCTGATGAGGCGGGTCCACGATTCGGACTCGTTGTCCTCCATCTCACGGGTTATATCGTTGAATGTCACGATCTTGACTTCCTTCGCACCAAGATTGGCCCAGCAAGCGCTCAAAGAAAGCCGCACGGTGCCGCGCTCGGATCCGAAAGAAGCCTGGGTCTCACCGCCTTCCACGTTGCGGAAAGCGTCGGCAAGTTCCGGAGAGATTCTTTCTATCTGGCGCAGGCTTGAGATGTCCGACATTCCGAGAAGTCCGCGGGCTATGGTGTTGCTGTATTCCACCCTCTCTCCGTCCAGCGCGACGACTCCGCTCTGGACGTGGTCGAGCATAAGTCCGAAATACCGTTCCCGTTCGGCAAAGTCATTCTTTTCAGCCTCATAGACGGAACGCAGGCGGTTCAGGGAGCGGTTGAGCAGAAGATTGTCACGGTTTTTCTCGGAATATCGGAATGAAGTCTCGCCGCTTGTGAGAGCGTCGGACATAAAATTTATCTTACTGATTATCTTATGTTTGGTAAAGGAACGGACAAGAAGGGACACCAACACGAGCAGAACGAGAGCGGCCGCGACGCATTCGAGCAACGTAAGCCAGCTTATCTCGACAGAGCCTGCCAGGAAGTCCCGAAGGGTCATATTCCGTATTTCTTAAGTTTCGAGTACAGGGTAGGACGGCTGATGTTCAGAGATTTGGCCACGAGCGAGATGTTCCCGCCGCACCTCTCCATCGCGGCCCTGATGGTCTTTTCCTCCATATCCTCGATGGTGTCCTGCGAAGAGACCGCGGCACCGCCGTTTGTCCTGACGTCCAGCCCGAAACCGTCGATGACTGTGCCATCGGAAAGGATCACCGCCTTTTCGACGCAGTTGCGCAGTTCCCTGACATTTCCCGGCCAGGAATATGCCCTCAACTCGGCTTCGGCAGCCGGCGAGAATGATTTGACGTTCCTTGAATAGCGTCGTGAGAACTCTGCGGCGAACTGCATGGCGAGAGGCAGGATCACATCGTTCCTTTCCCTCAGAGGCGGTATCTCCAGACTGATCGTGTTCAGACGGTAGTAGAGATCCTCGCGGAAAAGTCCGTTGCGGATCATCGAAGGTATGTCAGCGTTCGTGGCGCATATCAGCCTGATGTCCACAGGAATGCTCCTGGTGTCGCCGACACGGGTGACGCTTCTGTTCTGAAGAACGCGGAGCAGCTTGGCCTGCGACTGCAGAGGGATGTTCGCTATCTCGTCAAGGAAAAGGGTGCCTCCGTCTGCCTGCTCGAATTTGCCGGCGTGATCTGATTTGGCATCGGTGAACGCGCCCTTGACGTGACCGAAAAGTTCGCTTTCGAAAAGAGTTTCGGTTATGGCGCCGGCATCCACGCAGACCAGCGGTCTGTCCGCCCGATGCGACAGGCGCTGGATTTCGTGCGCAAGCACATCCTTGCCGGTTCCGTTCTCTCCGGTGATCAGTACGGTCGCGTCCGTTGCGGCCACCTTCTCGACATCCGCCCGAAGCTTGAGCATCTGCCGGCTTTCGCCCCAGAACATCGGAGCGGACGCTTCGGCCGCGGCTTTCGGTTTCTGGCTGCGGCGGTCGCGGATTCCGGTGAGAGTTTCAATCAGCCTGACATTGTCCCACGGCTTGACGATGAAGTCAGCGGCCCCTCTTTTCATACCTTCTACGGCCAGGGCGATGTCGACATAGGCGGTGAAGAGCACCACCTCCTGGTCGGGCCATCGGGACTTTATTTCCGACAGATAGTAAAGCCCTTCATTGCCAGTGTTGATGTCAGTCTTGAAGTTCATGTCAAGAAGAATGACATCAGGACGGGAATCCTCAACCGTGCGGATCAGAGAAACGGGGGAAGGCAACAGTTCGACTTTCTCGAAACTGTTGCCGAGCAATATCTTCAGCGCTTCACGGATTCCTGCGTTGTCATCCACGACCAGTATTTTACCTTTTCTTGCCATAATAGGCAAATTTAGCAAAAATCCGTGAATATGCTCCTACTCGTTCTTAAGCGAATCGACAGGGTTGGTGCGGGCGATCCTCAGCGAGCCGATGGCGATGGTTGCAGCCACAACGGCCAGCACACAGAGGTCAGCCACAATGAAATACAGCGGATTCAGAGAGACCTTGAGGGCGAACTGCCTGAGCCACTGTCCGGCGATCAGCCAGGCGATGACATCGCCGATGACCACAGCCACCACGGCCACCTTCAGGAGGTCGGCCACAAGCATCCTGACAATCTCCGAAGACTGCGCCCCGTTGACCTTGCGGACTGCGATCTCTGCGCTGCGGCGGTAGTTCTCGTCACGCACATAGGAGATCAGCCCGATGAGGGCGATCAGCAGGGCCAGCAGCGAACCCAGCATATAGGTTCTCTTCATCTGCTTCGTCTGGGCATACTCATTCCTCACGGTCTGTGAATATGCCGTCACCTCGGCGTCGCTGTCAGGAGCCACTTCTCGGATGGCGGCCTCGACCTTGCGCATAGCCTCAGGCGACACTTCATTCAGTTTCACGACAAGAGTCCTCATAAGAGTCGACCAGTCGTAGCCGTTCCTGGTGGAATCAGGACCGGCATAGAAGTTTCTGTTCCAGCAGAAGCGGACGCTCGGCCTTGTGTCGGAATCGACGGCGTTGCCGATGACATAGTCCTCGTAAACTCCGCAGACCGTTACCTGTCCGTGTTCAGTGATGTCGACAATCTTGCCCACGGCACCGTCCGACCAGTCGGCGAACGCCGCCATCTTGGCCACGAAGGCTTTGCTGACGGCCACATCGTCCGGCCCTTGCGGAACAGAACCCTCCACAAGACGGAAGCCCATCATATTGAAGAAACCCTCCGAGGATCCATATTCATCGGCCACATTGAAAAGTTCCCTGTCGTCGCCCGGCAGGCTGACGTTGTTGCCCGAGGCCCTCTCGACAGGCAGGGTGTAGGTCAGTTCGGCGGCCTCGACCTCCGGAAGCCGGCGCACGGCATCGGCGATGGTGTTCATCTTCTCCTGGTCGTAGATGAATGTCTCGTAGACAAGATTGCTGTAGTCATAGCCCAGGTCGGTGTCAAGCACCTTGCGGTACTGGAAACTTACAATCAGCACAAGCGAGACTAGCACGGCGTTGATGGCGAACTGGAAGGCCAGGAGGGAGATCTTCCAGCGGCGCTTGCTCTCCTTGTAACCGCGGAAGGCGCTGGAAATAGGGATTTTTACGAATATCCTGGCGGGAATCACGGCTGACACGAGGAAGACCACGACGACCACCGCTACAAGAATCCAGACAGTGAGCGGGATGAGCATATCCTTGACCGCCACTCCGAGCAGGGACTCGACAGGGCCTCTGAAGGCCAGCACAAGCAGGGCGGCGACGGCGAGCGAGACGGCCAGGTTGCCGGCGGTCTCTTTCAGCAGGATGCCGTTGATGTCCCAGCTCTGCGCTCCGTAGCATTTGCGGACTCCGACCTCCCTGGACCTGCGGATCACTCCGGCGATGGCCACGAGGACATAGTTCATCACAGACACCAGCAGCAGCAAGGCCGCGATGATGGAAAGGATGAACACGAGATTCCTGACCTGCGGGGTCGACCTGTGTTCCGTGCCGAAAGGAGACAGGTAGTACCACATTGTCGTTCCGTTTTTCTCCAGCTGCTCAAGAGGCTGGTGGTTTTCCTGCATCTTGTGGATGGCTTCCTTGAGAGAGGCCGGATCGACCCCTTCGGCCAGTTTCACGAAGCCGACATAGCGGTCGTTGCCCAGCCAGTTCTCGGAGCTTGACTTTCCGATCGCGTCGATGCAGAAGATGATGTCTGGGTGCAGGGAGCCGTTCTTCGGGAAGTCTTCATAGACTCCGCAGACCGTCAAAGGCAGGTTCGGATACTCTTCGTTGGTGATGTCTTTCCCGATGGCCTCGACCACTCCGCCAAGTTTCTCGGCGAAGGTGCGCGACACGGCGATCTTGCTATCCCACGAGCGGAGCGCCTCCTCCGGGTCGCCGGCGAGGAAAGGTCTGTCGAATATCTTGAAGAAGCAGCTGTCCGCGATGATGTGCTGAGCGGTCACCTTGTCGCCTTCCTCGTCAATGATGTAGCCGTCGTTGTTGAATATGGTCGTGAGCCTCGTCGCTTCGACCACTCCCGGAATCTCTTCCTTGAAGCCTGGGGCGACTCCGCCGCTGACCTGGTTGAAGTCCTTGTCTTCGCCTTGTTGCTGGATGCCTGTGCGGATTCTGTAAATCCGGTCTATGTCGGCGTAGGAGCTGTCGTAGGACAGTTCAAAGCAGACTTTCGCGATAAGCACCATCGCTATCGCCATTCCGACTCCCAAGGACAGAACCTTGATCACCAAATCATTTGTCTTTCTCATATTCACCCCCCCTTAGGAGGTCTTTTAATTATTTGTTTTTCAATATTTTAATCTTTCTTCGCCGAAAGGTTGCCACGACGAACCCTCCGCGCTTCGCGCTCCGTCCCTCCCAGGCTGCGCCTGGGCCCCTCCCGCTTATGGCCGCGGGTGGCCAAGGTTCGCTGCGGCAACCTTCCGGCTCAAAGGGAATTGCCACGTTGAACCTGCGTGATTCGCATTCCATCCCTTATTCCTTCTTGAGTTCGGCGGCGGGATTGGTGCGGGCGGTGCGGACTGACTGCCAGAGGACTGCGTGGGCGGCCACGGCGGAGATGAAAAGCCCCGCAAGAGCGAAAATCCACCAGTGCAGACCGATGCGGTAGGAATATCCCGCCAGCCAGCCGTGCATCAGGTACCAGCCCACAGGCACGGCAAGGATGAACGCCACGCCGATCAGTTTCAGGAACTCGGCCACAAGTCCCAACAGCACCGAATTGTAATCAGCGCCGAAGACTTTCTTCAGGGAAACGGTCCGGCGTTCCTGCTGCATGTAGTACGAACTCATAGCCACAAGACCGAGAGCCGAGACCAGAAGCGACAGAACCGAGAAAAGAAGCATTATCTTCAAAGTGTTTCTCTCGGCCGTGTACAGATTCCTGATTTCATCCTCGACATATTCAGCCGAGAAGAATTTCCCCGGGAAGACCTCCTCGCAGACAGCCTTCACCCTCGCCATGGCCTCCTTGTGGTCAGCCCCGGTCTTGACCAGGACAAGCCACGGCCAGCCGTCGGCAGGATATTCATCACTCTGGGCAATCAGGGCCGGGTGCTGCTCCTCGAGAAGCGGCTTGATCTTGAAATCGTAGTAGATGCCGCCGATCTGGAATGTCCCGTTGGACTTGGTGGTGAATTCCGCCGCCGATTCATCGATGCCGAGGACTCCGTAGGCATATTCATTGAGCCACCAATAGTTGTCCGCCACGTGGTTGTCCTGTTTCTTCCTGATGCCAAGGATGTCGAAATAGCCCTTGTCGCCCTTGATGAGCTGGAAGGAAGCGTCCTTGTCGTTCTCCAGCGCCATGGTCCAGTTGTTGGTCGCGAACATCGGGTAGCCGTCGCCGAGACCCACGGCCTCGACGCAGCTTTCAGACCTCAGCCTGTCCACCAGCGGAGCCAGGTCTCCGCTGCGGCCGAAGTAGTTGGCAATCTCGATCTGGTCCTTGGTGTTGTAGCCGACCGGAGCGTTGATCATCGAACGGATCTGCAGGAACATCGTCAGAGCCGTCACCAGCATCACGATGGAGATGACGTTCTGGACAATGATGATCACCTTGCTGTACAGCGTCTTGGTCTTGAGCCTGAGCGTGCCGCGCACGATCTCGATCGGCTCGGCCTTCTGGATGACAAGGGCCGGGAGAAGGCCCGCGACGAAACCGACAAGAAGCGTGAAGAGGACACAGGCCGCGACACCCAGCGGGCTGACGGACTGGAACAGGGACACCTTGTAGTTGAGAGCCTCCGATGCCACCGGAGCGAACGCCTCACCGATCAGGACGGCGAAGCACATCGCGATGGCGCAGATGACCGTGCTTTCCACAATCATTTTCAGGAATATGCTCCCTTTCGTGGCACCCAGCAGACGGCGGGTGGCCATCTCCTTGGCACGGAATCCGGCGAGCGCCATGGTCATATTCACATAATTCAGGATCGCGAAGAGAAGCAGGATCAGGCACATCGTCAGCAGCAGGGTGACTGTCCGCCGGGAGCCTATGTTCAGGCCTTCGTTGTAGTCCTCGTTGGCGTTCTGCAGGAAATAGACATCCCGCAGAGGAATGACTCTGACGATGTTGTCACCGTAGCCGCGCTCCGGAGAGAAGGTCCAGTAGTTCTTGCGGCACCAGGAAAGAATGTCCGGTGTCCTCGATTCGAGGTCGGCGCCGGGGAAAGCCATCACGAAGGTGACGGCGGCGCCGGAGTTGGACATTTCCTCATCGTTCGCACCGTTGGTCAGGGTCATATATTCACCCCTGACGAAGATGTCGCAGGACTTGATGATGGAATTGTCGATGTCCTTAAGCACGCCGGCGATGGTCAGTTCCGGCGCTTCTTCCGCGGCGAGAGCGTTGAACCTGACCGTCCTTCCGACCGGGTCTTTGTCGCCAAAGTACGTCCTTGCGAAAGACTCGCTGACCAGCACCCTGTCCTTGGAGGCCTTCCACTCCTCGAAACTGCCTTCCGCAAGAGGGAAACTGAACATGTCGAAGAAGGAAGAGTCCGCATAGGAAGTCTTGGCGTTCACGGTCTCGCCGTCGATGGTGAATTCCATCGTGCCCGCTCTTGAATATGCGGATGCAGCCTCTATCTCAGGAAAATTGGCCTTCAGATGGCGCTGGAACCAGTAGCCGGTCGAAAGGCTTTCTCCATCAGCGACCAGGTAGATCCTGTCCGCGTTCTCGTGGTACGAATCGGTGCCGAGCTGCTTGCCCACATAGACGGCGAGCAGAAGCACGAACGCCATCGAGACGCTGAGTCCCAGAAGGTTGACCGCACTGTAGAGTTTGTTTCTTCTTAGAAAGTTCAGAAAACTGTTCATTGTTGTCCTGTCGTTGTTGTCTTGTCCGTTTACGACGTGGAGGGCCGTATTTTACAGTTCGTTCTTCACATCGGAAACGATCTGGCCGTCGAAGAGGTCGATCGTGCGCTGGGCGATGGCGGCATCCCTCTGGGAGTGGGTCACCATCACGATGGTCGTTCCCTCCTTGTTGAGTTCGCTCAGAAGGTCCATCACCTCCTTGCCGTTCTTGGAGTCCAGGTTACCGGTAGGCTCATCGGCGAGAATCAGTTTCGGTCCGGCTACCACGGCACGGGCGATGGCGACTCTCTGCTGCTGACCTCCGGAAAGCTGCTGAGGGAAGTGCTGGGCCCTGTGGCTGATGGCCATCCTCTTCATAATCTCGGTGACCTTCTCCTTGCGCTCGGAGGCCGAGATATTCAAATACCTGAGCGGAAGTTCGATGTTCTCATAGACGTTGAGCTCATCAATAAGGTTGAAGCTCTGGAACACGAAACCGATGTTGCCCTTGCGGAACTTCGTGCGTTCCTTCTCCTTGAGTTTGCTGACCTCCGTGCCGAGAAGCTCGTAGGAGCCGTCGGTAGGATTGTCAAGAAGGCCGAGGATGTTCAGAAGGGTTGATTTTCCGCATCCTGAAGGACCCATGATGGCGACGAACTCGCCGTCAGCGATCTCGAATGACACACCGTTGAGAGCCGATGTCTCGATTTCCTCGGTTCTGAAGACCTTGGACAGATTAGTTACTTTAATCATAACTTAGTGATTTTATTTGTTGTTATTTATATCCATTAAAAGACAAGCACATCGCTGTCGCCGTAATTGTCGTAGGAAGAGGTGATTACCTTCTCGCCAGGCTCAAGGCCTTCGAGAACCTCGTAGAACTGAGGGTTCTGCCTGCCGATGCGGATCTCGCGCTTGACGGCCTTGCCGCCGTCCTTGCTCACGACATAGATCCACTTGCCGCCGGTCTTCTGGTAGAAGGTGCCGCGCGGGATGAGGACCGCCTGCTCCGGCTGGCCCAGCTGAAGGTTCAGGTAATATGTCTGGCCGGTCCTGATGTTGTCAGGCTGCTGGCCCTCGAACTTGAAGTCCGCCTGGAACTTGCCGTCGCGCACCTCAGGATAGACCTTGCGCACCTGCGCGTCGAACTTCTCGCTCTGGCGCTCGAAAGTGGCCTCCAGCCCCGGGATGACACGGTCGATATAGTGTTCGTCAATCTTCGCCTCAATCTTGTAGCTGCCTTCGGAATTGATCTGGCCGATCTTAGTGCCGGCGGCGATGTACTGACCGAGGTTGGCGTCCAGCAGTCCGAGCACTCCGTCAATCGGAGCCTTGATGGTCAGGCTTTCCTTGCGCCTGCGGATCAGCTGCATGTTCGTGCGCATGTTGTCAAGGCTCTCGCGTAGGCTCTTGAGTTCGGTCGTGCGGTAGAGGCTGTCCTGAATCATGCTCTTGAGAGTCAGGTCAAGGTTCTGCTGAGACAGTTCGTAGTCCTCCTCGGCCTTGAGGTAGTCCTCCTTCGAGATCAGTTTCTCGGCGTACAGCTGGCGGTTCTGCTCGTAGGTCCTCTTGTTGCGGCGAGTCTCGGAAGCGTAGCGGAGACGGTTCTGCTCGTGAGTGAGCTTCTGCTGCTCCATAGAAATCATAGTGTTGCGCAGGATATTCTCCTTCTCTGCAAGTTCAGCCTCGGCGTTGAGGATCTGCAGGTCAAGATTGTCGTTGGAAAGCACCAGGAGCGGTTCTCCGGCCTTTACCCTGGCCCCCTCCTCGACGATGATCTTGTCCACGGAGCCGCCTTCCAGAGGGCTGAGCTGGATTGTCACCATCGGCTGCACCTGGCCGCTCACGCGGATGTAGTCGTTGAACTGCCCGTCTGTAACTTCGCTGACGGTCACCGTGTCCTTGTCAACCCTCAGGGTCTTGGAATTGTTCCTGAACACGAGGTAAAGTACGAACAGCACCACAACGGCTCCGAGCCACCACGGAATCGCCTTCTTCGTGAACGCCACTCTCCAACCTTTCTTCTTTTCGATTATCTTGTCCATAATGATTTAATTTTCGATGATTTATGAATATTCAAACTTATCCTGACCTCTCGGACGCTCCTACTGGTCGATATATTTCACTCCGTTGTAGTAACTTACGACACTGCGCTTGATGAAATAGGTCAGCAGCGAATTGAGTCTCTGCGCGTTGGCCTCGAGGTAATTGTTGGAGGCCGTCTGGAACTCTATCGGAGAGATGAGCCCCTGCTCCAGCTTTTTCCTGTTCAATGAATATGCTTCCTCCTGCACGTCGGCCTTCCTTTGTGCCTGGACGTAGGCCGCCCCCGCTCCGTCGCGGTCCTGCACGGCCCTGCGCACCTCAGCCGAGATGTCCCTCATCTTCTGGTCGAGTTCGGCGTTCGCCTTTGCGACGGCGTTCTTCTTGCGGCCTATGTTGCTGTGGCGCTGAAGGCCGGAGAAGATCGGAATGCTGAGGCCCAGTTCGGCATATTCACCGCCGTTGTTCTTGAACTGCGTCCTGAAAGGGTCGGACACGCTGGTGCTGCCAGGGTAGGTGAAGTAGGTCGTGGACCAGCCTGCATAGGCGTTCAGCGAAGGCAGCAGCTGCCATCTGGTGGTGCTGAGTTCCCTCTTGGCGTTCAGAAGATTGTATTTCGCTATGCGGGCGGCCGGATTGTTGTTCTGCGCAAAGTCAACCATATCCTCAACCGTCAGGGAATCGGTCAGCATCCTTTCGCCGTCAAGGGCCGAAGGAAGTTCCCCGTCAATGACAAGTTCGTAATCTTCAGACCAGAACATCACGTCTTCAAGAGTGATTTTCGCATCGTTGAGTTTGTTGTTGGCCTCGACCATCTGGTACTGCTTGTCGGCGAGGTTGGAATCCATCTCGACCACATCGGCGTGGCCTTTCTGGCCGAGTTCCTCCTGCCTCCTGGCCTTGGTCAAGGATTCCTCCGCAACCTCGACCTGCGCCTTGTAGATGTCGGCGAGCTGACTGTAATAGAGCACGTTGCAGTAGGCTTCCATAGTGGCGAGGCAGATGTCGGCCTCGACCTGGTCCTCAGTGGAATTGCCCAGGGCTATGGATGTCTTCGTGATCTTCAGATTGTTCACCGCCTTGAAGCCGTTGAACAGTGTGATGCCGGCGCTGACGCTGTAGCTGTTGTGGAAGGATGTGGTGGTGACATAGGTGTTGGTCGCAGGGTCGACGGCACGGCCGAAGTTGTAGTAGGCGTAGGTGCTTCCGCTTATCTCCGGCGAGAACGCGCTGAAGATGGCGTCCCTTCTGTTAAGCCTGGCATCATCGTTGGCCGCCTGCTGGATGCGCACCTTGGTGCTGTTGCTGACGGCATATTCCATACACTCCTTCAGCGTCATCGGCCTGCGGGCCTCTTGGGATTCGACGGACGGCTGCTGTGCGGCGGCCGGCAGGACCGTCAGAACGGCCATTACCGTGAATATTCCGAATGCCTGTTTAGTAGTCATATTCATTTCTTATTCAATTTTCTCCTTTTTCAGCCGACATTACTAGTAAATAGCGTGCCAAAGTATGCAAGTCCTTGAATATGTACGCACTAGCATTATCGCGCTTTGGGGGAAGTGTAAAGAAATTTTACACACGAGTAAAGAAATTTTACACTTTTGATTAATTTTGCTCCAGTGCGCCGGGCAGCGGCATCAGCCTGGCCGGATTGCGCAATGACACGTGAAGCCGCAGAGCCAGCCGGGCTGGGTTCTGCGCGGGACACCGAACAAAAAAATGTAGAGAGTACGCTATGGAATATCTGTCGAAAGAGCGCTATGATCAGATTGTCGCCGAACTCGATTCTCTGATCAATGTGGAATATCCGAAAATCAAGGAAGACCTGTCCGAGGCCCGCGCCCAAGGCGACTTGAGCGAGAATTCAGGGTACCGCGCCGCGAGAAGGGCTCAAGGCAAGGCCATCAGCAGGATACGCTTCCTTCAGAAGGTGCTGCAATATTCAAGAATCATCGACACGGATGCTTTGCCCAAGGACAGGATATCCCTGCTGAGCAAAGTGGAGTTCACGAATCTTGCGACCGACGCCAGGATGACCTGGACGATAGTGAGTCCGCATGAGATGAACCTGCAGGAAGGGAAGATTTCCTGCAAGTCTCCGATAGGAATGGCGCTTATGGGCAGGAAGGCCGGCGATGAAGTGGAAGTCCACGCTCCGTCGGGAACCTTCCGGCTCCGGATCGAAAGCGTGGACATCCCGTAACATTCACTCGTTTACTCGGTCTTGAGCATCATTCCCCACTCGACTTCGGAGACGGCGGAATCATCTTTTACGGTCCTCAAGATCTCCATAGCGAAGGCTATGGTGTGACCGGACGAACGGCCCGTGACGATTCTGCCGGAATGCACTGCAGGACGGGCGACGAAATGAGCGCCGTTCTCTTCCAGGGCCTTTTCGAACCCGTCGAAGCAAGTCACGTCGTGACCTTTGAGAGCATCGCCCAACTGGCTGAGCACCAGTCCCGGAGCCGCGCAGATAGCAGCGACGCTTCCACCAAGTTCATAATGCTCCTTCATAAGATCCATCAGAGGCTCGCACTCTGCAAGAGCGCGGCTTCCAGGCATACCGCCGGGGAAAATGAAGAAATCCTTCTCCGTAGGCCTGCCGTTTCCGGCATCGTCAAGAAAGTCATCGTAAGTCAAGTCAGCGCCTACGGCGACACCGTGGGAAGAATTGACAAATGGTTCCTCCGCGATTGACACAGTCTTCACGTCAACGCCTCCCCTGCGGAGAACATCGACGGTTGCGAGAGCCTCGACATCCTCGAAGCCGTCAGCAAGAAAAACATACACTCCCCTCATTGTTTGAATATTTTCCACGAATATACGAAATTTCTCCGTATGCTCCTTCTTCCGGCCGAGCACCGAAGCCGCATCAGAAACCGATCTTCGTCCTCCTGTCGCCGGAAAGCCGCTCGTGATTGCAGAGAGAGACTATGTCCGCCAATGACGGCACCTTGCCGCTGATGACCTCCTCCATCGTAGCCTTGCGCACGATGTTGTCAATTTCTCCGCCGCTGAAGTCGAAATTTGAGGCCAGGCTTTCCGCCTCGCAGTCCGAAAGGGACGGAAGCTTGTCCTTCCAGATGTTCGTTTTGGCCTGGACCGAAGGCTTCTCGTAGCGTATCTTGAAAAGGAACCGGCGTTCGAACGCTCCGTCAAGATTACCCTCAAGATTGGTCGTAGCTATGAGGATTCCCTCCAACTTCTCCATCTCCTCCAGAATGATGTTCTGGATCGCGTTCTCGGTCTGGTCGATGCTGCCGTTGCCCCGGCCGATGTCGCGGCGCTTGGAGAAGATTGCGTCAGCCTCGTTGAAGAGCAGGATCGGTTTCAGGGAAGCGTTTCTGCAGGCTTTCCTGTAATCCGAGAAAATCTTCTTGATGATCTTCTCGCTCTCCCCGTACCACATACTCTTGGATGCGCTGATGTCCACGTGGATGATGTCGCGGCCGGACTTGCGCGCCCACTGCATCACCGTCTCCGTCTTGCCTGTGCCCGGAGCGCCGTACAGCAGCACGGCAAGGCCCTTCATCAGCCCCTTGGCCTCAAGACGGCTGACAAGGCTCCGGTAGTTGTTCTCCTCAAGAGCGTTTTCAACAAGCGAAAGCTGTCCTCTCTGCTCGTCGGAGAAGAAAAGATGCTTCTGCGTGATGTCCGAAGCCTTGATCCGGCACTTGTCGTCAACTTTATCAATGAACAGTTCCGCATCCTCCTCAAAAAAGAGTTTCTTTCCTTTGTCGGTCAGAGACAGGACTGTGCTCTCTCCGAAAAGGCTGGTACTGGTGGTCATCTCCGCCAGTCCCGTCTGCTGCAGGATATGGGTATCCTCCTTCAGCTTCTTAAGGCAGGCGCGCCTGAACCTCGGAGAGTAAAGCTTTCCGAGCACGTAAGGAATCGCAAGGCCGCCGCCGTCCTTCGCACAGTCGTTGCAAAGAAGGTAGAAGAGCGCCCTGTCCACTTCACTGTCCAGGATGTCCTTGACGTTGTTGATGAATCCGAGCGAACTGTTCGATCTTTCCGTACGGTACACGAACATCGACAGACGGGATTCGGAGGTGTCTTTGTTAGCGTCGAAGTCATTGCTCCGGATGTAGTTGCGCAGGGCGGAAGCGAACTTGTACCTGTCGAGGTTGTTGTATTTGCCTGAATAGGTCTTGAAGTCATCCTCAAGCAGAAGTTCCTTCCCTTTGTCGCAGAGCTGCACGTAATCATCGTCCGAGGCCAGTTCCACCAGTCCGGCCTGCACGAGCGGATGCGTTCCGCCGCGCAAAGCGGCAGCCTCCTGAAAACGCAGCGAGAACACGCTGTACATATCTTTCAGTGTCATGTCGATGTCCGACATCTTCATATCGCTTTCAAGAAAGTCCTTGCAGATGTCATAGAAGAGAACACGGTGCCGGAGTTCCGGGACCGCCTTCGTCACAGCCGCAACGAAACTCATCTCCGAGTAATCCCGTTCCATCGACTGCGCCTGCTGGAGAAGTTCTTCGCAGGAGACATCGGAATCCTCCAGCCGTAACCCGACAGCCTTGCAGAAGTCATAGCGGTCGAAGTCCTTGCGGAGCATCTGAACGGGACGCGAATCAGGTATTCTTCCGTCAAGCAGGCAGTCCATCACGTAATTGGACACGATGTAGGACTTCTCCACCCGGCGGGACTCGTCCGGGTTGCTCTGCACTATGAGGCCCCTGTCCTGAAGCGACGTGATTGCCGGCAGGTACTCCATCACGTCCAGCTGCGTGCAGTCGAAGTAGCTTGCAAGGTCCTCCATATCGCTGTTACGTCCGCTGCAGCTGCGGTCGAAGAAGGCGGCGAAGACAATCGCCTCGCCGCGACTATGCAGTCCGAGCCCTGCCGCAAGGTCGTCCAGTGCAGCACCGGTCTCCTTGGTTCCCAGTTTCTGCAGTTTGCTGTCCCTTACTCTTGCGGCCGCCGCCTTGATAAGCTGAATGTAACTCTTTGCCATACTCTTTCTCAAATAATGCTTCTCTTTTCTCACGATGCAAAGGAAAGCATTCATTCTGCCAAAATATGGCAGAATTATGATTTCCTTCCGCAAAAGCGTGAGAATCCTGCAGCCGGCAGATCCCAATGTTTCTGTCGACTACAGGATTATACTCCGGAATCACCGGGTTCTTTCGTCCTTTCTGAATATTTTTGTTGATTCTTCAACGCCGGGCCATAATGCCTGGCTTCACACCGAGAAGAACAGCCAGACGGATGCGGCTATCATCACGGCGGCAACGATTCTCTGGTACAGTTTCTTGTTGATGTTGTGTATCAGCCTGATTGCCACGAAGTTCGCAAGCATCATCGCGGCACCGATCAGAAGACCGCAGATGAAGATCTCTCCGTTCATCAGGTCCAGTTTGCCGTACATGATAATCTTTATGAGGTGCATAGCCGTCGCCGCCGTGGCTTCGCTGGCGATGTAGGCGACCGGAGTCAGGCCGAGGGTCAGGAACACGGCACTGCTCAGCGGACCGGATATTCCCAGAAGGCCGTTGATGAGTCCGGTGATTCCTCCGCCGACAATCATCGTGGCCGGTTTCTTCGGGAGAGTCATCTTGCCCATTATCTTCATTATGGCGAAAACTGTCAGGAACACGCACAGAATCCTGGTCATCGGCACTTTAGGGACAACAGCGAAGCCGAATGCACCCAGCGCGGTGAGCGGAGCGGCAAGAATCAGAAACCGCCCTGCCTGCTTCCACTCGATGTTCCCGAACCCAAGTCCCATCTTGGACAAGTTGCTTAGCATCTGAGCGATAGTGGACACGGGGACAGCAACCTCGACACCATAGAAGGTAGTGAGTACGGGCAGAAGAATCATCCCGCCGCCGAAGCCAACCGACCCCGACAGCAGCCCGGCGACGAAGCCCACCGCCGTCAAAATCAGAATTGTAGGAAGTTCAAGCATTACCACTGAAAGCCTCTCTGAAAGCCCCGCGAAGATAGCATTTTTTCCCCAATTTTTTCAAGGAAGATGTCGTATAATTCTTTCCGGACTTCACTTCGACCGGGCATAACTTATAGGTCAATAGATATGTCTAAATTTAACCTTTGTTGTCCACGATCTGCGGCAGTCAATGGCTCCAAGCGTTCCGGATTCCGATGCCCGGATTGATCTACCGCTTCAGCATTATGGCGCTGATGTTGCG
>CAVCDF010000121.1:0-7201 GCA_963600795.1 Anaerotignum sp.
CCCCGCCCGTCTGTACGGCAAGAAGGAAAAGACCGGAGCCGACATTATGGTGTTCCTGCTGCGTGAGCTCAACCGCGAGCAGCATCTTTGGGACGTGATTGTGGATCCCGCAAGGAAGATCCGCATCGGCAACAAGCTCTATTTCGGAGACGACCAGAGCCTTGTGGCCGAAGTCATAGACAACACCACATCCAGAGGCCGCACGCTGAGATTCCTCTACGACGGTCCATACGAGGAGTTCAAGAAATCCCTGTTCAGCATGGGAGAGATTCCTGTCCCGAAATGGGTGAAGAGCAAAATCTCCCCCGAGGACAACGAGAACTACCAGACCATCTTCGCGAAGAACGAGGGTGCCGTGGCTTTGCCGGCAGCCGGAGCGCATTTCAGCCGCGAGCTGTTCAACAGAATGATTCTCAAGGACATCGACAAAGCCTTCATCACTGAGCATATGGGCATCGGACAGTTCCGCAGAGTTGACGTGGAGGATCTGTCCAAGCACAGGATGGACTCGGAGAGGCTGATCATCACGCAGGAGGCCTGCGATATCATCAACAGGTCCAAGCTCGCCGGACACAAGATCCTCGCTGTCGGCACGACAGTGCTGAGAGGACTGGAGACCTACGTGACCACCACGCACGAAGTCAAGCCGTACGACGGATGGACCAACAAGTTCATATTCCCGCCTTACGAGTTCTCCGTTCCGGACGCCGTAGTGTCGAATTTCCATCTGCCGGAATCCACGATGATGATGGCGGTGGCCGCCTTCGGCGGGTTCAACCACATTATGGACGCCTACAAGGTCGCGCTTGACGAGGGTTACCGCTTCGGTCCCTACGGTGACGCGATGCTGGTAATCTAGAGGAAGCCGTCACGTTTTCCTGCGGCAGTGCTGGAGAAGGTCCACGGTGATGAACCCGTCGCATTCCAGCGTTGTCACAAGCCGGCTCACCTTGCTGTAGGTCCACTTCAGCAATCCGCATAGTTCATCCACCGAGATTCCCGCATTCGACTTTATCTGCTGGGCAAGCCTGACGATGTCGTCAAGTTCCCCCGTAGGAAGCCGGTCTCTATAGTATTCTTCGGTTTCAGCCTTGAAGTCTTTCCGCCGGCTCAGTCCCGGAATTCCCAGCCCGAGCCTGTCCGAAAGGCTTGACAGGTCGCCTATCTGTTCGGCAAGATTCTCCCGGATCAGCAGATTGCAGCCCTGGGAATAAGGGTCGTCTATCCTTCCCGGCAAGGCATAGAGGTCCCTTCCGTACGAAGCCGCCAGCCTGGCGGTCATCATCCCCCCGCCCCTGATCTTTGATTCGACCAGAATCGTGGCCCGGCATATTCCTGCGATTATCCTGTTGCGCCTCAGAAAGTTGATCCTTACTGCAGGGGTCCCCGGAGGGTAGTCGGTCACGAGCGCGCATCCGGCCGTGGAAGCGATCCTTTCCCCCGTTCCTCTGTTGCGCGAAGGATAGATGGTGTCTATGCCCGTGGCCATGACCGCTACGGTAGGAAGACCGCATTCCAAGGCGGCATCGTGGGCAGTGACATCTACTCCAAAGGCCAGCCCGCTGACTATCAGCGGCTTCTCCGGTGACTTCGACATAGCCGACACCATCCGTCTGCACCAGTCCTTGCCGTAAAGGGTAACGCTCCTTGTACCCACGACGGCAATGTGCGGCCTCTTCCCGAACACTTCCTCAGGCGTAGACATTCCTTTATAATATAGTCCCAGAGGAGGATCCTCGCACTCGGCGAGAAGGCTCGGATAGCCCGCATCCCCCATTCCGACAAATCGGCATCCGGAACCGGCGAGCTGTTCCAGTTCGATGGCGGCGGACTCGAACGCGCTTTCCGTAATCTGCGCGGAGAACTTTGTCCCTGAATATGCAAGGACTTCCTCCACCTCATTCTTCCCGGCCCTGAACACCTCGGCCGCGCTCCCGAAAGCGTCCAGCAGCTTCAGTCCTATCCTCGGCTCGAAACCGAAGATTCTGTTCAAGGCGCACAATCCGGCCTTTTCTTCAAACGGCAATTCCATACGGCAAATCTGTTTTCCGCGATTATCCTCAAAACTCGGAAAACGGGAGTGGTAGAAGCGGAAAAAGTTTCTGTTTATTTAAGGTTTTTCTGTTTTTTAAGGTAACTTTGAAGCCTTGTATTTGGGGAAGCGATGCAATTCATAGACACACACTGCCACATCACCGACGAGGCTTACTCCGCCGAGGACCGTGAGAACTACATACGGAACGCGATGGATGCCGGGGTCGGGATTATGGTCCAGGCCGACATCGACAGTTCCGAAAGAGACGCGATGTTCAGCTTCGTCGACAGCCATCCGGACGTCCTGCGCCCGATGATCGGCCTGTACCCGGGTTCGGTGGACAAGAACTGGAAGAACGAAATCAACAGCATGACTGCCTTCCTGAGCAGATGGGAGAGCGGCACCGGGCGCAAAGCGGTGGCCGTCGGAGAAATCGGACTCGACTACCACGAAGGCAGGGACTTCGCACGCGAGCAGAAGGAAGCCCTTGAATGGCAGCTTGATTTCGCCGCCGGGAAAGGACTCCCGGTCAACATCCATCTCCGCGACGCGATGGGCGATTTCATCGAAATCCTCAGACGGCACAAAGGGCTGAGGGGGAATCTGCACGCCTACAGCGGCAGCATCGAGTACTTCCGGGAAGTGCAGTCCCTCGGAGACTGGTACATCGGAGTCGGCGGAGTCGTAACGTTCAGGAAAGCCGGCCTCGCGGACGTCGTCAGGGAAGTGCCGCTTGACAGGATAGTCCTCGAGACGGACGCACCGTACCTGACTCCGGTTCCGCACCGAGGAGAGCGCAACGAAAGCTCCTTCATACCCTTCATCGCGGCGAAGATAGCCGAACTGAAAGGAATCACCGTCGAAGAAGTGGCCGCGGCCACCACACGCAACGCTAAAACTCTTTTTGGAATATGACACGGTCATCCATCCTTCTGATCTACACCGGAGGGACCATCGGAATGAGGCAAGACCCGTCCGACCAGACCCTCAAGCCTTTCGATTTCAGCCAGATACTCCAGGAAGTGCCGGAATTGAAGAAGTTTGCGCTCAGCATTGAAGTGCACACTTTCGACCCTCTGATCGACTCCTCGGACGTCGAACCGGCCCTGTGGCAGGAACTCGCATCACTGATCGAAGCCCGCTACGAAGAATTCGACGGCTTCGTCATCCTGCACGGAACGGACACGATGGCATATTCAGCCTCCGCCTTGAGCTTTATGCTTGAGAATCTTTCAAAGCCGGTGGTCTTCACCGGAAGCCAGCTCCCGATCGGGGCGCCGAGAACCGACGGCAAGGAGAATCTCATCTCGGCGATTGAGATAGCCGCAGCGAAGGATACGGAAGGGCACGCCAGAGTGCCGGAAGTAAGCATATTCTTCAATTCAAAACTGCTGCGCGGCAACCGAAGCACCAAGGTCAGTTCCGAGGATTTCAGCGCCTTCGACTCCCCCGACTGCCCGCCGCTCGCGGACGCCGGCATCAGCATCCGCTACAACGACGCCATCATACGCAGGCCGCTTAAGTGGGACGAACCGCTGAGGATCAGCACGAAGCTGGACACGAGGGTCTCGATACTCAAACTGCACCCGGGCATCACCCCGCAGGTAATGAAATATTTCCTTTGCGGTCCTGACATCAGAGCCGCCATCATCGAGACTTACGGTTCCGGCAACGCCCCGACCCGGCAGTGGTTCCTGGACATCGTCAAGGAAGCGGCCGCAATGGGCAAGGTCCTGATGAACGTGACGCAATGCCAGGCCGGCACCGTGAACATGAGCTTGTACGCCACAGGGAAAGCGTTGGAGAAGGCCGGGGTCGTCTCGGGCAGGGACATCACGACAGAAGGAGCGCTGGCGAAACTGTTCTATCTGATGGGCAGAAGCGAAGACAACGGATGGGTGAAAACACGGCTCGGAGAAAATCTTCAAGGCGAAATTTCAACTTAATTCTTGCCGTTTGAAAATTATTTAGTAAATTGCAACGGTTTTGTGGTGGGTATTGGCTCTTCACGAAGCCATTGAGAAAGATAACTTGTTAATACATTATCAATTAAATTAAACATTCAAAAACAGTTATGAAAAAGTTTTTCATGTTTTTGGCAGTAGCAGGTGTTCTCACCCTTACTGCAAACATCGCATCAGCCCAGGAGGCGGCAGCCGACGAGAATGCAGCAGCAGCCACTGAGCAAGTTGAGACCGCCGCTCCTCAGGCAATGACCGCAGAGGATCTTCTCAGCGGAAGCGGCGAGGATGTTCCTATGCACCAGCAGATCAAGACCTACTTCATTCAGGGAGGCCCTGGCTTCATGGCCATGATTCTCCTCTGCCTCATCATCGGTCTTGCCCTTGCCATCGAGAGAATCCTTTATCTCTCATTCTCGAAGACCAACACCAAGAAGCTTCTCAAAAACGTTGAGGAAGCCCTCGCCCAGGGTGGTGTTGAAAAGGCCAAGGACGTTTGCCGCAACACCAAGGGTCCGGTTGCCAGCATCTTCTACGACGGTCTGCTCCACTATAACGAGGGCATCGACGTGGTTGAAAAGAGAATCTCCTCTTCAGGAAGCGTGCAGATGAGCCTCATGGAAAACAATCTTTCATGGATTGCCCTGTTCATCGCCCTCGCCCCGTCACTCGGATTCTTGGGAACTGTAGTCGGTATGGTTGTAGCCTTCGACGCCATCGAGGCAGCCGGTGACATCTCCCCTAACATCGTGGCCGGTGGTATGAAGGTCGCCCTTATCACAACCGTCGGCGGTCTTATCGTGGCCATGATTCTCCAGGTGTTCTACAACTATATTCTTTCCAGAATCGACTCTCTCTCCATTGATATGGAAGAGGCTTCGATCGGACTCATCGACGTTCTTGCAAAGAACGAGAAGAAATAGTTTACGTAGAGACAATTTAGAATCTGACAACAATGAATAAGGTATTCAAAATAATCGGATGGGTATTAGGACTGGTCGGGACAGTCATCGGTGTATGGGCCCTCTTCACGAGCGGAGCCAACGCCGATCTCCTCCTCCGGTACACCTATGCGCTGTTCTTCGCAGCCGTGGTCGTCTGGATAGGTCTGGCCATCTATATGGTCTGCACGAACAATCCTAAGGATCTCATCAAAGTCGGACTCGTGATAGTCGGCATAGCCGCCCTGATACTCGTGGCATACGCGCTGTCATCCGGAGCCCCTGCCCTCAACGTGAGGACACAGCCTTCCGACTCGATTCTCAAAATGACTGACACAATGCTTCTTCTGACCTACATTCTTGGCGGCGCCGCAATCGTCACCGTCATCTTTGCCGCAGTCAGAGACGCCCTCAACAACAAATAACATCAAGCTATGGTTAGAAAAACACCGGGGCTGAACACTCAATCGACAGCCGATATCGCGTTCCTTCTGCTCTGCTACTTCCTGATGACGTCCACAATGGACCAGCAGTCAGGTCTGCAGCGCCGTCTTCCGCCTATGCCTGCTGAAAACCAGAAGACAGAAGACACGAAGGTCAACAAGCGTAACATCATCATCGTGAAGATCAACTCTTCCGACAGACTGTTTGCCGGTGACCAGCTTATGGATGTTAGCCAGCTCAAGGATAAAATCAAGGAATTCATCACCAACCCTAACAACGACCCGAACCTTCCTGAGAGGGAGATGAAGAACATCGAGGGTTTCGGTGAATATCCGGTCTCAAAAGGAGTCATCTCACTTCAGAATGACCGTGGAACCAGCTACAGGGCCTACATCGCAGTTCAAAATGAGCTCGTGAAGGCCATCAACGAAGTCCGTGACGACTTCTGCAAGCAGAACTATGGAAAGGCCTATGCCTTCCTTACCGAAGACCAGCAGAAGATCGTGAGGGATGCGATTCCGCAGAACATTTCCGAGGCGGAGCCTAAGGACGTTACCAAAAAGTAAAGCAGGAGGAATAAGAAATGCCTAGTTTTAAAAGAAGCGGTAAAAAGGAAATGCCGGAGCTTGGAACAAGTTCTGACATCGTGTTCATGTTTCTGTTCTTCTTCATGGTAACCTCACAGCTCCGCTCGACGGAGGTGAAGGTAAAGGTGAGACTTCCTGAAGCGACTGAAGTAGTCAAGCTCGAAAGAAAGGACTTGGCCTCTTATATCTACATAGGCTCGCCTAATGCACAATATCAGGCGCAGTACGGTACAGAGGCTCGAATCCAGCTGAACGACTCCTTTAAGACTACCAGTGACATCCGTGACTTCATCGCCGCAGAGCGTGACGCCATGAGCGAGGCTGACCGACAGTTGATGCAGGTCTCCATAAAGGCAGACGAAGATGCCAGAATGGGTATAATCACAGACGTGAAGCAGGAGCTTAGGCGCTGCTCCGCCCTGAAGATCATGTACGCCGCAAGAAAGACGGAGAAATAAACAATTCTTCACATACTATGATAAAGAGAGGAAATCCGACAGGGTTTCCTCTTTTTTGTTAAAAATGACTATCTTTGTGAGATTGAATTTATAAAGAAATGAGCGCAGTTACCAGAAGCAAAGTCAAAGACCTTCTGAAGGCGACACCAGGACAGGAAGTTCTCGCCAAAGGCTGGGTCAGGACAAAAAGAGGAAACAAACAGATAAAGTTCATCGCACTCAACGATGGATCGACAGTCAACAACATCCAGGTCGTAGCCGACACTGCCCTGTTTGACGAGTCACTGCTCGCCAAGGTCACAACGGGAGCCAGCATCAGCGTCACGGGAAACCTGATTGAATCCGTGGGCAGCGGCCAGGCAGTCGAGATTCAGGCAAAGGAAATCGAAGTCCTGGGAGAATGCGACCCCGTGAGGTATCCGCTCCAGAAGAAGAACACTTCACTTGAATATCTCCGCACGGTGGCCCATCTCCGCCCGAGGACGAACACCTTCGGAGCGATTCTGAGAATCCGACACGCGATGGCGTTCGCCATACACAAATTCTTCAACGACAAGGGATTCGTTTACCTCAACACCCCTCTCATCACCGAATCTGACGCTGAAGGTGCGGGCGATATGTTCCAGGTGACGACCCTCGACCTCGAGAACGTGCCTAAGAAGGACAACGGCAAAGTCGATTTCAGCAAGGACTTCTTCGGGAAGAAGACCAGCCTGACCGTCAGCGGCCAGCTTGAAGGAGAACTCGGAGCGACGGCAGTCGGCGAGATCTACAC
>CAVCDF010000122.1:0-2506 GCA_963600795.1 Anaerotignum sp.
CAAAAAAAGGAGAATTATATATCAGATTACCCCGAATTCTCATTGAACCTTCTATGCTGGTGCAGAACGGGAAGAAAAACAAAGTGTTCACATATCCGCGTTCAATATTCCTCCGCAGGGGACTCGTGAGGTTCCGTTTCCGCATCGAGGAGCAGATGAAATCGTTCATCGCGGAGACCGAAATCATGCTCGAGGCCAAGTGCACCTCGGCATATAGGGACAGCTTCTATGTGTCGGCATCTGGAACGGAAGCCACTGACCTCGGTCAGGCAGACTGCCTTGCCCTTGAGGACCAGCACAAGGCGATTCTGTCCGAGGACAGGTACTACTACGTCCATACACTTCCATGGTTCCTGAAATTTCTGAAAGACACAATCGGAATTGATGACTTATATCTTATTGTTGACAGGAATGATTCTTATGCATTAGCTGTGATTGACAAGATGCCCTTTGATGAAATGGATAATGATGTTTTTTCATCAACTCAAGGAGGGCGAGGCCCACGATTATTCAAATGCCCTCTTTCGTTAATTAATTTTGAAAGGAAGTAACGCCAATTCTCCACGTTAACGATGACAGTATACAGATTATGAAGAGGAACAAGAAGAAGAGGAATAGCCTATGTTGATCAATGCAATCAACAGCCGGTGATTCCTCCATCTATAATAGGTCCTCCCCTGCCTTGCTCGTTATGTTACACAATTTATCTTATGTTAACTTGCGGATATACCTGCCTCTCCCCCGGCATCGCCGCGGACAGATCCGGCCGGCCGGGCCGACAGTGGTTTTGATGTGTATCGTCGGCCTCAGAACTCATCGTCATACACATTGCTGTAGTCTTCATACGGCAATCTCCCGATGCTGATCCGGCTCGCGTCGACGCCTTGACGTAACCGCCATTCCGGAAGGTCGGTGTGGTAGACATCCCACCCGTAAAGGAGGCCGGAGTCGGCAAGCCTGCTGTAGCCGAGGATAGAATACTCTCCGTAACACTTCAGGTTGTGTCTGAGGAGGTTCTCGATGACGTAGTTCGAGTCTCGCCTCTCGGTGGCGAACGCCATCAGGCCGTCACCCAAGGTGAAATATCTGAACGGCAGCTTGAGGATATGCTCCGGCCAGATCCTGACGGAAAGATGTCTCAGAGGGGTCTCGATCTCCACCGGCCTGAATATCTTCCACTCGCGGTCATCATCGCCGTTTTCAATGGCATGGCAGACGTTCTCAAATTCATCCAGCAAAGCCTGACCGATGTCATACCGCTCCCGGATGTAGGCGCTCTGCCCCTCGACCGTCAACATCCCGAACGCCTCCCCGTCCCATTCCGTCCCGGGCTTCGCCTTGAACTGGCTGCCATTGTCCTCCTGGGTAAAGATTTCCCCCTTCAACTGAGGCCTTTCCGGCTCCTGCGACAGGATCTCCTCCTTGAAGCAGTCGACGATCCAGCTGTCGTACACGAATCCGCCCAGCTCCTCGTCGAGCTTCTCATATACGCTGAAGCCGTCTCCGAACTCATAATCATTGATATATTTCAGATTGGAAGTGAACACCTCCCACTCCCCGGCTGTCTTCCAGAGCCCATCCACATCGGAGTTCTCTTTGTCCGTAAGTTCTACCTCGATTTCTTTTGAGTACCTTCCGCCCGTCTCCGGCCAGATGACGGTCGCTTCGAATCTCCTTCTCATACATCCATTTTTAAAATTGACATTGCGGCCTTATAGCCCATTTCTCCGTCCGCGTAATCCAGCAGGACCATCCTGTTCGTCCTCACCCAGTCCACCACCCAGTTGAAGTCCTCCTCGCTGATGGTCCTTTCAAATGGATAGGGGACGTAAGGCCTGTCGGCGATGATCATCGGCAGGAAGTCATCCTCCCCTTCCCCGTTCCGGAAATACACGCACGGCTTGTGTCCCGTGTACAGATAATTGCGGAAGCCGTCCAGCCTCAGGTCCACCTTCAGGCCGTCCTTACCCTTGTGAAGGACCGCCAGGTCTTCGAAGTCCAGCTTCATTATCCTCTTCCAGTCCGATTCCCTGTCGTACGCCCGGTCATCGGCATACGCCTCGAAACAGCTCTTCAGGCGTTTCTGAGTCCGCGTCGGTATAGGGAAATGCGGCGCGAACACGTCCAGGGTCGGCACCTGGCGGAGGTGGGTGTTGCCCGGACCGTCAATCACGGCATAGCTGTCCTCGCTGTTGTCCAGACAGTAGGTGGTTCCCCTTTCCTCATCGCGCTGCCACCTCTTCCAGCATCTCTCTATCGAATACGGCAGACCCACCACCACGGCGAGGCGGACGGTGTCTCCGTCCCGGACTTCCACGATGTCTCCCTTGCGGAACCTGAGCGCGTCTTCCGGATGCCCGTGGAAGGCCGTCTCCTCCCATTCGTCAACATCGCGCCAGTTGTGGCAGTAGGTCCTTTCGAGCGGCTTCCCGTCCGCGCCGTATACGCGCCTGGAGAAATAGCTGTCGGCGGAGAACATCACCCCTGACGGCTTCTCTGTGACGTA
>CAVCDF010000123.1:0-18253 GCA_963600795.1 Anaerotignum sp.
CCATCTACTTCATTCTCGGTTACCTTCTCTATGCGTCGATGTTCGCCGCGGTGGGGTCGGCGGTCGAGAACGAAGGTGACGCCGCCCAGCTGCAGATGCCTATCACCATCCCGCTGATGATCGCCTATTTCATCATCCTGATCGCGTACCAGAATCCTGACAGCGGTGTCGTGGTCTGGGGTTCGATGATTCCGTTCACGTCTCCGATCGTGATGCTGGCCCGCATCCCTTACGGGGTGCCTGTGTGGCAGCTGGTCGTCTCTATAGCCCTTCTGCTTGCGACATTCGTCGGCTGCGCCTGGCTGTCCGCCAAGATCTACAAGGTCGGTATCCTGATGTTCGGCAAGAAATCCACTTTCAAGGACTTGTGGAAGTGGTTGAAAATGAACTAGAAACTCTTAATGCACATTAATTATAACTCTTAATGCACATTAATTATGAAAAGAAACCTGATTGTCGTTTTGCTGATCTTGGGCAGCGTCGGCCTCCAGGCTCAGCAAAGGGTTCTTTCCTGGGAGATGGATCCCGTTGACGGCCACCGCACGGGAGTCGTGGCTTCCACCGCTTCCAATGTGACCGAGGCGATGGGAGAGGTGAGCGGCCGTGTTTATTATGCTCCGAACGGGAAGAAGTTCCGCCGCGGAACAGTGACGAAGGTGGCCCGCATAATGCTGGAAGCCCAGCCGGCGATGGCTATGGTCAAGACCGTGATCGGCTATTCCACCCGTCCGATGACCGCAGGCCCTGACGACGCTCTTGGCGATTGGTACATCGATGAATTGATGCGCGCCGTCTCGGACAGTACAGGCAAGAAGGTCGACATCGGATTCGCCAACCGCGGAGGCGTGAGGATAGACATGCCGGGCGGCCCGGTTCTCTACGATGACATAATGTCGATGTTCCCGTTCAAGAACCACATCTGCTATGTCGCCCTCCGTGGACGTGACGTGCGTGCCCTCTTCGAGCAGATGGCTTCCACCGCCCCTCAGATCGTGGGCGGAGCCAGAATAGTCATCAAGGACCGCAAACTCGTCAGCGTGACGGTAGACGGTGAACCTCTCGACGACGACAAACTCTACGGGGTCGCTACCCTGGACTTCCTGCTTGACGGAGGCGACAACTACAAGGTCGCCAGGAACGCGGAGCAGGTCATCGAATGCGAAAGCTACCTCTACGACACTATGCTCGCCTATGTCAAAGGTCTGACGGCGGCCGGCAAGCCTGTCGAGTTCGAACCGCGGCACTGGATCACAATTCAAAAATAAGGGAGGAGGCGTCAATATGAAAAAGATCTTTATAGGAATATGTCTGCTCGCCTCTTTCCTGGCGACAGACGCGGCCGCGCAGCGCCGTCTGACCATCATCCACGTCAATGACACCCACAGCCATCTTGAGCCGGAAAGGTCCGGAGCGTTCATGGGACGCGGCGGAGCGATCGAGCGCGCCGCCTACCGGGACAGCGTCGTGAAGGCCGACGGGAAGCGCAATGTGCTTTTCCTGCACGCCGGCGACTTCAGCCAGGGCACATCCTACTTCTCCACCCTCGGCGGAGACATCGAAATCGACATCCTCAACGCGATGGAATATGACTGCGTCACTCTCGGCAACCACGAGTTCGACAACGGAGTCGAGGAACTTGCGAGACGCCTCTCTAACCTGAAGTGCCACGTGGTCTGTGCCAACTACGACTTCACGGGCCTCAAGCTTTCTGAATATGTCAGGCCGTATGTCATTCTGAAAAAGGCCGGTATGAAGATCGGCATCATCGGCCTTATGCCGAACATCACCAAACTTGTCGCGAAGTCGGTCTCCGAAAAGATCACATCTTTCGACAACGCTGAGGTCGTGAACAAGTGGGCGGACTACCTTAAGAACGGGAAGAAGTGCGACCTCGTCATCGTGCTGAGCCACATCGGGTTCGCCGGTGAGGAATATGTCGACCCGTACCTTGTCAGCCGGACCCGCAATGTGGACCTTGTGGTCGGCGGCCACTCCCACACCTATCTTGACGAGGTCTACTACGGCAAGAATCTCGACGGCCAGCCTGTCCCGATCGTCCAGGACGGCGAGTGGGGCCTCAATGTCGGCAACATGAAGATCGGCAGATAGCCTACGCCTCCCTCGGCTACTCGGCAGGGACGGGGCGGAGGTTGACGCTCTGGTAGAACGCCTGGGCCTCTTTGACAAGAGACTTGGCCAGGGAATCTTTTGCGGCGGCCGGATCAGAACCTGTCGTGCGTCCGTCTGAAATTTCAGTGTAACTGTCGGCGGAGGAATCGGCGGAAAGATCGACCGGAGTTTCGGAGTGGGTCCACGGGGCGGTCTGCGCCACATCGAACTGCTGGACTCTGCGGACAGGGGAGAGGACGGTCAGGATGCCGTCGCTGTAGTAGCCGAGATCCTGGTAGGTGGCCATGAACGCCCTCTCGTTGTAGTCAGGTGAGAGGATGTCCTGCCCGTAGAACTTCGAGTCGTAGGAGAAATGCAGCAGGGAGAAGACGGTCGGCATCAGGTCGATCTGCGAACAGAGTTTTCCGACACGGCCCGGCTTGATGAAGCCTGGAGAGTAGACGATGGCCGGAATGTGGTACTTGTCCACAGGAATGCTCGTCTTGCCGGCGCTGGACGCGCAGTGGTCGGCCACGATGACGAAGACGGTGTTGCCGAACCACGGCTTGCGGGACGCCTCGGCCAGGAACTGCCCGATGGCGTAGTCCGTGTACTTCACTGCCGCCGAGCGGGATTTCATCTCGCCGTCGTAGGTGATTCTGCCTTCAGGATAGGTGTAAGGCCTGTGGTTGCTGATTGTGAAGATTATCGAGTGGAACGGCTTGCCCGTGGCGGCCTTCCTGTCGAAATCGTTGAGAGCAACCCTGTACGAATCCTCGTCGCAGGTCCCCCAGATGTTGCTGAAGATGATGTCCTCCTTCGGGTAGGAGGCCTTGTCGATGATCTCGAAGCCGTTGCCCTGGAAGTAGGTCCGCATGTTGTCGAAATAACTGTCGCCGCCGTAGATGAAGGACGTGGCGTAGCCGTTTGCCCGCAGCACGGAGCCGGTCGAGAACAGCCCGGCGTTGCCCGGCCTCTTGATCACGCTCTCCCCGGCGCTCGGCGGCAGACAGAGGGTCAGGGCTTCAAGACCGCGGACGGAACGGTTGCCGGCCGCGTAGAGATTGTCGAACACAAGGCTCTTCTCCATCAGGGTGTCCAGGTTCGGAGTCAGTCCGTCCGTGTTGCCGTAGGCCGAAAGGAAGTCGGCGCTCAGGCTCTCCACGACGACCAGTACGATGTTCTTCCTGACGGCCGGCACGGAATCCCTTACAGCCTTGACTTCTGAACCGTCCTCGGAGCAGGTCTGGCCGCAGAGAGCCAGTTTCCCTGCCTGCGCCTCCTCCTGAGGCAGCATCCGGTAGAAACGGTCATATTCAAGAGTGCTACTGCTGTAGGCTTCGAGGAAGTTCCAGCAGCCGTTGCACTGCAGTTCGGTGGCGTAGTTGTTGGCGCTCTGGAGGTTGCGGTAGCAGAAGCGCAGTGAGGCCACGCTGCCTGCGAAGACAATGGCGTAGATGGTCAGAGTAACAAGATACTTTGCGGCCCCGCCGTTGGAGGCCTCGCTGACATCCTTGCCTCTGAACAGTCTCCAACTGATCAGCAGGGCGACGGCAAGCACCCCGAGGAAGAGAGGAACGATGGGGTAGGACTCCATTATGTTCCCGATCACCTCGTTGGTGTACACGAGATAGTCCACGGCGATGAAGTTGTACCTGACTCCGAACTCGTTCCAGAACACGCATTCAGAGATCGCGTTCAGAACCATCAGGAACACGTACAGCCCCATCAGGAACAGGATGAAGCACTTGCGCCAGTTCCGGCGGATGCCAGGAAGGAACAGCTTCAGGCACCAGCAGCCGAGCAGCAGGAGCGAGAGTCCGATAGCCACGGAAGGGACCACGGAACCATATTCAGTGAATATGTTTGAAGGCAGGAGCGCGTAGACGGCGAAGGCGGCCAGCAGGACGGTGATGATGACGCTGTAAGGCTTTCTGTATTTCGCGTCGTTGAACGCGGCCGCGATGAGCGCAGCCGGGGCGAGCGCCACGATGGAGAAGGTCACGTCGTTGACCAGTCCCAGAAGGAAGATCTTCAGCCACTCGGTGGCCGTGAAGTCGACCACGGTTGGAGGGACGAAAAGCAGGATTACCCTTGTGATGAGTCCGACCGCCGCAGAGAATGCGATGAACACCGGAGCGAAGTACCGGAACCAGTCGGTGACTTTCTTTCTGACATCTGTTCCCATAAATGAGGATGAAGTTTATGATTATCGGTGCGAAGTTAAGTATTTCCGATGATTATTGCTAAATTTGTCGGATTTTGGAAATAATGCTTTTGCAAATTTATTCACTCTGATGAAAAGAAACTTACTTTGCGTCATCTTCTCGGCGCTCCTCATCTCCGCCATTCCGTCTGTGGCGCAGATCCGCGGATTCCGCCAGGAACAACTGAAAGAATGGGAATTCAGCAAGGACGGCTCCGACTGGCAGAATGTGACCGTGCCGCATTCCTACAACGCCGCGGACGGCCATTCACCTTATTATTACCGCGGAGAGGCCACATACCGCTGTGACTTCAGGAGCGGAGACGTCAAGAACGACCATTTCCTCGTGTTCGAGGGAGCCGCGCAGGCCGCAGTCGTGAAGGTCAACGGTGAGCAGGTCGCCGCGCACAAGGGTGGCTACACGGCATTCGCCGTCAAGATCACCGATGCGATGAAGAAGGGCGTGAACAGGCTTGAGGTAGTCTGCGACAACACCGAGGACACCGAGATGATTCCCGTCACTTCCGACTTCAACAAGAACGGAGGTCTCCACAGTCCTGTCTGGCTGCTGGATATGGACGAAATCTACCTTTCTCCTGAAGAATACGGAATGTACAGGCTCCGCTGCGAGACTCCTACCGTAACTTCGAAGAAGGTGGAAACCAAAATCAAGGCCAAGATAGTGAACACGTCAAACAGGGATGCGGAGATTCTCGTCAGAGTTCAGCTGCTTGAAGCCAACGGCGCCCTTGGCTACCAGGCCGACAGGAAAGTCAGCGTGAACGCTTTCTCCGAATATGATTTCGACCACGATTTCCTTCTTTCCGGCCTGCATCTTTGGGACGGAGTGAAGGACCCTTACCTCTATACCGTCAGAGTGGAACTGTTCAAGGGCAAGAGGATGATGGACATCGCCGAGACGAAGATCGGCTACCGTACGCTCGAGATGGATCCGGACAGGGGATTCCTGCTCAACGGCCGTCCTTATCCTCTGCGGGGAGTGGCTATCCATCAGGATTCCGACGGAAAGGGTTCCGCGATGTCCGAGGCTGACTACCGCCGCGACTACAGAATCGTCAAGGAACTCGGTGCCAATTTTGTCCGCCTCGCGCACTATCCTCACAACGATATGGCTTTCAGGCTCTGCGACTCCCTCGGCATAATAGTGCAGACCGAGGTTCCGTGGGTGAACGTCTGCGGAGCCGATGCGAAGCAAAGCTACTTCAACAACATCCACCATCAGATGAAGGAGATGGTGGGCAACCTCTACAACCATCCTTCCATCGCGTTCTGGGGAATGTGGAACGAACTTGACACCTGGGGCAACAACAATGACTTGCAGGGACCTTTTGACGCCGGGCAGGTCCTCCGTGAAACGGAGAAACTGTACAATTACACGAAGAAGCTTGACCCTTACCGCTTCGTAGGCTTCGCAGACTGCTCAAGGCTTGCGCGGGACGGCTACAGCAGCCTGAAGGGCGACTATTGCGCCCAGAACATCTACTACGGCTGGTATTGGGAGCCAAACAGGTTCGACGGCTTCACGGAGTCGATGAAGAAGGTCCGCCAGATGCGCGAAGGACCTTTATGCATCACTGAATATGGTGTCGGCATCAATCCGTTCTGCCACACGTGGGATGAAAGCCGTGCGGTAAGGAACAAGGAAGACGATTCGAAGCATTTCGAGGAGTACGGCAACAGGTTCCACGAGTCATACGCCCGTCAGATCAAGGCGATGCCTTGGCTCAATTTCACTTCCGTCTGGGTGATGTTCGATTTCCCTGTGGCCAGCCGCGAGGAGGGCTATATGGACTCTGAGGACGGAGAGAAGTTCACTAAGAACAATGACCGCAAGTATATGAACGACAAGGGGCTTGTGACCCGTGACCGTCAAACGAAGAAGGACGTGTTCTACCTTTACAAGTCTCTCTGGAACAAATCCGAGACCACAGTTCACATCACCGGAAGCCGTCTGAAGTATTTCCCGGCAGGGGAGGACCTTAGAATAAAGGTTTACAGCAACGCGAAGTACCTGACCCTCTATCATAACGGCAGGGTGGTGACCAAGATGATGTCATCCGAAGAACCGACCGGAGTGGTCTGGACCTTCCCGGCCGTCAGGATGAAGACGGACGAGGACACGTTCAGGGTGGTTTCCAACAACGGAGTCGAAGATACGATAGTCCTCAGGAAACTCAAATAGACGGCCGTTTTGACAGCCAAAATAAAAAAGCCCGCATCGCTGCGGGCTTTTTTCGGTTAGTTAGTAGTGTATTACCTTATTTTGAAAGAAGGTCATGTCGTTAGAGTGTATCAACTCTCATTTCTGATGCAAATGTAACCAAAAAAACGTTTAATCCAATAATTTTTCGGAAAAATTTTTAAACGTTTTTACGACGGCCTCCGTTAGTTACTGATTGTCAGAGTGTTCCAAAAGTTCGGGTCTCAGCAGTTTTGTGCGTTCGAGAGCCTGTGCATCCTGCCATTCGTGGATAAGCTTCGGATTTCCGCTCAGCAGGACGTCCGGCACCTTCCAGCCTTTGTATTCGACAGGCCGGGTGTAGATCGGAGGGGAGAGCAGGTCATCCTGGAAACTGTCGCTCAGCGCGGACGTCTCGTCCGTCAGCGCACCGGGAATCAGGCGCACGATGGAGTCGGCAAGAAGGGCTGCCGGAATCTCGCCTCCGCTGACGACATAGTCGCCCACGGAAATCTCGCGTGTCACCAGGTGCTCGCGGATTCTGTGGTCGATGCCTTTGTAGTGGCCGCAGAGCAGGATTATGTTCTCCTTCAGGGAAAGCTCGTTGGATATTCCCTGCGTAAGCCTTTCCCCGTCCGGGGACATATAGATGATTTCGTCGTAGTCCCTTTCGGCCTTGAGTTCGGAAATCATCTTGTCCACAGGCTCGATCATCATCACCATCCCGGCATCTCCGCCGTAGCAGTAGTCATCTACCGTCGCGCGCGGCCCGATACCGTACTTGCGGATGTTGTGGACGTTGATCTCCACCAGTCCTTTTTTTATGGCCCGTCCCACTATCGAATGGCTCAGAGGACTTTCGAGCAGTTCCGGGACAACCGTAAGAATGTCAATTCGCATAAGAAGTCTTTTTTGCGTTCCGCATTTGCGGAGTTCGCGGATGAACGGCAAAATTAGCAAATTTGCACCGTGAATATTCATTAATGTCAGGAATGATCGTTATTTTTTACCGTTTGCTGAGTTTTTAATGATTTTTGGGTATCTTTGTAGGCAAGTAGAACTCTTAACACCACTGCTTTATGAGTGAAGAATTTATTCCTGAGGTGAACAATGCCTCAGATGTAGAGAAAGCTCCTGAAACTCTTGAGGAGAAAGTTGACAACATCGCCGTGACCGAACCTGAGCAGGCAGCCGCAGCAACGGCATCCGGACAGACCGCCCCTGAGGCGGAGCAGGTTGAAGCATCAGAAACGGAAGATGTTGAAGCTGAAACGGAAGAAGAACCGGAGACGACAGTTGATCTCGGCAGCCTCTCGCTTGCAGAACTGTCCGACTTGTTCGACAAACTTTCCCAAGATCCGGACAGAATGAAGAAGTACAAGGAGGCCGAAGCCATCAAGTCGGCTTTCTACAAGAAGCTGTCCAAGGAGAAGGCCGATGCCGGCCTGGGCGCAAAGGTGGATGAACCGTCTTCGCGCGAAGATGTGATTGAAGAAGTAGCGCCGGTCGCCGCCGAGGAAGTGAAGGACAATCCTTTCGAGGCTATGGAAACCGCGTTCAAGGGCGTTTACGCCAACTATAAGAAGGAAAGGGCTGAATACAACCGCCAACAGGACGAGCAGAGGGAGGAGAATTTCCTCAAGAAGCAGGCCGTCATCGAGGATCTCAAGGAACTCGTGGGCAAGCAGGAGGATCTCGGCTCCACTTTCCCTGCGTTCAGGGAGCTCCAGAACCGCTGGAGGGAGATAGGCCCGGTTCCTGCCACAAAATTCCGTGACCTCAACGACACTTACCAGTTCTACGTAGAGAAGTTCTACGATATGGTAAAGATCAACAGGGACCTCCGCGATCTGGATTTCAAGAAGAACCTTGAGGCCAAGGAGGCTTTCTGCCAGGCCGCCGAGAAACTTTCCGAGAACGCCAACGTGCTCGAGGCTTTCCGTGAACTTCAGAAGCTTCACGAGCAGTGGAAGGAGTTCGGTCCGGTCGCCAAGGAGTACCGTGACGCAATCTGGGACCGTTTCCGCGCCGCCACTTCAGTGATCAACAAGAAGTACCAGGCCTATTTCGAGGGCCAGAAGGAAAAGCAGCAGGAGAACCTTGCCGAGAAGACGAAGCTTTGCGAACAGGTCGAAGCCATCGCTGAGAAGGAGATCAAGTCCTCTGTCGAATGGAATACGCTTTCCGCAAACATCGAGGAAATCCAGAAGACCTGGAGAACCATTGGTTTCGCCACAAGGAAGGAGAATCAGAAGATCTATGACCGGTTCCGTGCCGCGTGCGACAAGTTCTATGCGCGCAAGAGGGACTACTACTCCCAGTTCAAGGACACGATGAACGACAACATGTCCAAGAAACTCTCCCTCATCGAGCAGGCCGAGGCTCTCAAGGACAGCAAGGAGTGGAAGAAGACAGCCGAAGCCCTCATCGCCCTGCAGAAGCAGTGGAAGGAGATAGGCACAGTTCCGCGCAAGAAGTCCGAGCAGCTCTGGAAGAGATTCCGCGCAGCCTGCGACGCTTTCTTCAACGAGCGTGACAAGAACGCTCCGGAGAACGACTTCCACAGCAACCTCAAGGCGAAGAAGGCTCTCATCGAAGAGATCAATGAATATGTCCTCACCGGCGACCGTTCGGCCGACCAGGAGGCAGCCCGCGGATTCGCGGAGAAGTGGCAGGGCATAGGCTTCGTTCCTTTCAAGGAGAAGGAAGGCGTGCAGAAGGCATATTCAGATGCGATGAAGGCCAAGTTCCCTGAGTACAACGCACGGAGTTCAAGACCTTCAGCCGGAACGTCTGGAAGGAACGGCGGATTCTCAAGGAAGCCGCTCAGCGAGAAGGACCGTCTTGTTCAGCAGTACAACAAACTGCAGCAGGACATCTCGACATATGAGAACAACATCGGTTTCTTCTCGTCGTCGAAGAATTCCGCTCCGCTGATCAAGCAGATGCAGGACAGGATTGACGCCGCGAAGGCGGAACTGAAGGAACTTGAAGTCAAGATCCGCAAGGCTGAGGAGAGCGAAGAAGAGAAGTAACGGAGAATGGACAAGAATTCAATAACAGGTATCGTCCTCATAGGTTTGCTCCTGTTCGGCTTTACCTTCTACCAGAACAAACAGTATCAGAAACAGGCCGCCATCCAGGCGCAGATAGACTCGATCAATCTTGTCGAGCAGATGCGGGCGGATTCGATTGCGATGGCCGAGGCCGCGAGGCTGGACACGCTGAGCGCGGACCGGATCGCTCCCGCCGCCGTACAGCAGGGTGTTTACAGAGACACTCTGCTGGAAGCGGCGCATTCGGGTGAGGCTCAGATCGTCACTTTGTCCAACGACAAGTTCGACGTGTCCTTCACCACGAAAGGTGCGCAGCCATATTCAGTGAAACTCAAGGATTACACCTGCTACGGCGGTGACGACCTTGTGCTTTTCAAGCCTGAGATGAGCCACTACGGCGTCGGCATCTATGCCGGCGAGAACATCAACACGGCAGATTTCTGCTTCACGGTCGCCGAGAAGACCGACACCACCCTCGTGATGCGCCTTCCTTTTGCGGGTGGCGGCTACATCGAGCAGAAGTACGTCATCGCCGAGGGGTCGTATTCAGTCAGGAACTACCTCTCGTTCGTAGGGATGGAGAATGTGATTCCGAAGAACGTGTTCTCTTTCGACGTTGACTACACCGTGACAATGCCGAGAATGGAAAAGGGCTACAAGAATGAAGTCCAGTACTCCAAACTCAACTACTATTTCACCGGCGAGAAGAAGCCTGAGGCGATAGCCAAAGGGCGCAGCGCACAGCGCAGAGTTGACGCCAAGGTGTCCTGGTTCGCTTTCCAGCAGCAGTTCTTCTCCGTGATAATGCGCGCGCCGCAGGAGTTCGCTTCAGCCGACTTCGCTCTGAACTTCTTCCCGGAGGACGACGTGGACCGCAACCTGATGACCGGCGAGGCGAAGATCAGGATGGACTTCCAGCCGGGACAGAAAGAAACTGTGGTTCCGTTCGAGTTCTATTTCGGTCCCAACCATTTCAAGACCCTCAAGTCTTTCGGACAAAAATACGAGAAGATCATCCCTCTGGGAGGATGGCTTGTGGGCTGGTTCACGAGATTCGTGATCATTCCGCTCTTCGACCTGCTGCACAGGTTCATCTCCAACTTCGGAATCATCATCCTGCTGATGACGATATTCATCAAGATCGTGGTGCTTCCTTTCTCTTACAAGTCTTACTCTTCGTCAGCCAAGATGCAGGCGATCAAGCCGGAGATAGACAAGCTTAACGAGAAGTACCCCAAACAGGAGGACGCGCTCAAGAAGCAGCAGGCTCAGATGGACCTCTACAAGAGGGCCGGAATCAGTCCGATGGGCGGATGTCTTCCTATGCTTCTCCAGTTCCCTATCCTCTGGGCGATGTTCCGCTTCTTCCCGGCTTCCATCGAGCTGCGCCAGCAGTCGTTCCTCTGGGCCGATGACCTCAGCGCCTATGACTCGATAGTTGATTTCGGCACGAGAATCCCTCTGATAGGTGACCACCTTTCGCTGTTCGCGCTGCTGATGGCACTGTCGATGTTCTTCTACTCGAAGATCACCACAGCCTCCCAGCCTGGAGCGGATGACCCTCAGATGGCTTCGATGCGCTTTATGAGCGTGTGGATGATGCCTATAATGATGTTCTTCATCTGTAACAGCCTTTCTTCCGGTTTGAGCTACTACTACCTTCTGTCCAACCTCATCACCATGCTTGAGACTTGGGTGATCAGGAAATGGTTCGTCAATCCGGACGAAATCAGGGCCAGGCTCAAGGCTACCGAAGGCAAGAAAGCTCCGAAGAGCAAATGGCAGCAGCGTCTTGAGGAAGCTCAGAGGATGCAGGCCCAGATGCAGAAGGAACAGCAGAAGGGGCGCCGCTAGGTTTCCGTAAATGATGATTGAAGAAAATCTCAACAATATTCTAAAGGAACTGCCATCAGACGTGAAACTGGTGGCGGTTTCCAAATTCCATCCGTTTCAGGACATTCTGACAGCCTATCAGGCCGGCCAGCGCAGGTTCGGGGAGAACCGGCCTCAGGAGTTCCATCTCAAAGCGCTCCAGCTGCCTCAGGACATCGAATGGCATTTCATCGGACATCTTCAGACCAACAAGCTTAAGCTTGTGCTGCCTTTTGCTTCTCTGGTGGAATCTGTGGATTCCAGGAATCTGCTTGACGCGATCGAATCCTGGGGTGCGGCTAACGGCAAGGTTACGAACGCGCTTCTGGAACTCCACCTCGGCGCCGAGGAAACGAAGGGCGGCTTCACGGAAGACGAAATCTTCGGAATTCTTGATGAATATGTCCGCGGCGCCTTCCCTCACGTCCGCTTCAGGGGCATAATGGGAATGGCGACGCATACTGACGATGAATCTGTCGTCGATGCCGATTTCGCGCGCATCGAGGCGTTCAAGAAGGATCTTGACGGCCGCTTCCAGTCATTGACCGGCTTCACGGAACTCTCCATCGGAATGTCCCACGACTGGCGCATCGCTGTGCGCCACGGTGCGACCATCGTCAGGATTGGGACGGCTATCTTCGGCGAAAGAACTTATTGAAAAGGGCTTTACGGACAAGGCAAGGTGTACTGAGACACAAAGAAAGAGGACCCGCGGAATTCCGCAGGTCCTCTTTCATTTTTCGCGCATTATCCGCGGCGAAGCGGACGATTAGTTGAGAGTGCCGTTCTCCGCCTTTTCGATCATCGCCTGGTTGGCTGTGATGTAGATTTCCACGCGGCGGTTCTGGGCCCTGCCTTCCTTGGTTGAGTTGTCGGCTACCGGCATAGAGTATGACTTGCCTTCCGTCGTCATCCTTGAAGAAGCGATGCCGCAGTTGTTCAGGTACTTGGCGACTGACTGAGCCCTTTCCTTGGAAAGCTTTTCGTTCACCGCGTCCGAACCGGTGTTGTCGGTGTGGCCGTAGATGGTGATGTCGGTGTCCTGCATATCGCTCATCTTTGTGGCAAACTGCGAGAGTTCGTTCTTTGAAGTCTGTGAGAGAGTGGAACCGTTGGTAGGGAAGAGGATTCCGCTATTGAAGGTGACTTTGATGGCCTGCAGACCGTTCTGGTCCTGAACAGTTTCCACCTGGGCGTTCTCGAGGGCCTCGAGTTCGGCTGCCTTCTTGTCCATCTTCTTGCCGATTACGGCGCCTGTGCCGGCTCCGACTGCGGTTCCGATTGCGGCTCCGATGGCAGCTCCCTTGCCGTCACCGATTGCGGCTCCGATGCCTGCACCGATGATTGCTCCGGCTCCGCCGCCGATGAGTGAACCCTTTCCTGTCCTGGACATAGTGCCGCAGCTTGAGAAAATCATTGAGGCACAAAGAAGTGTCAATACAACTTTTTTCATTGATGATGATGTTTAACAGTTAATGTTTTTCCTATGAAAAAGGCCAGACCTAAAGGCCTGGCCTCCATTATCTGCAAAGATAGGAATTATTTTGCAATTACACGTGCCATTTCGAGCACCTTGTTTGAATAACCCCACTCGTTGTCATACCAAGCGCAAACCTTTACGAAGGTAGGGTCGAGCTGGATGCCGGCCTTTACATCGAAGATGGAAGTGCGGGAATCGTTGCGGAAGTCGGTGGATACAAGCGGTTCGTCAGTGTAACCGAGAACGCCCTTGAGTTCGCCTTCGGAAGCCTCCTTCATTGCGGCGCAGATCTCATCGTAGGTGGCTGGAGTGTTGAGCTCGCAGGTCAGGTCAACGAAGGAAACGTCGGATGTAGGAACGCGGAGTGACATTCCGGTGAGCTTGCCGTTGAGTTCAGGAAGAACCTTGCCGACAGCCTTGGCGGCACCTGTAGATGAAGGGATGATGTTCTCGAGGATTCCACGTCCGCCTCTCCAGTCCTTCTTGGAAGGTCCGTCAACGGTCTTCTGGGTAGCGGTAGCGGCGTGAACGGTTGTCATAAGGCCTCTCTTGACACCGAACTTGTCGTTGAGCACCTTGGTGATAGGAGCAAGGCAGTTGGTGGTGCAGGATGCGTTGGAGATGATGTCCTGTCCGGCGTAGGTCTTGTGGTTTACACCATAGACGAACATAGGAGTGGCGTCCTTTGAAGGGGCTGACATGATGACTTTCTTAGCACCGGCCTGGATGTGCTTGCGGGCGGTCTCATCGGTAAGGAAGAATCCGGTAGATTCAACGACTACCTCGGCGCCGACCTCGTTCCACTTGAGGTTTGCAGGGTCCATCTCGGCGGTGACACGGATCTTCTTGCCGTTCACTACGAGCTGTCCGTCCTCAACCTTTACGTCACCCTTGAAGGCTCCGTGAACGGAGTCGTACTTGAGCATGTAAGCGAGATACTCTGGATCGAGAAGGTCATTGATTCCTACGACTTCGATGTCGTTTGAGAAGTTCTCAACTGCAGCACGGAAAACCATACGGCCGATACGGCCAAATCCGTTAATACCAAGTTTTACCATTTTTATAAATTTTAATGAGTTGTTAACACTTTCTAACTTTAACCAACGTTTGTCTGTCACTACAAATCGAGTGCAAAATTATTAAAAAAAAGCGGAATTTTATATATTTGTCAGTCAAAATCTGAAATGTCGGTACTAATAACATTTTATATGTCAGAGAAAATGAACATACTGCTCACCAATGATGACGGCTACACTGCCAAAGGTCTCCTGACACTGGCCGGGATGATGCGACAGTTTGGCAGAATTACCGCAATCGCTCCGAAATTCCACCAGTCCGGGATGTCAATGGCCGTCTCGATGGGATGCAAGGCGATAGCGGTGCGCGAACTTCCTTCCGCAGACGGTGAGCGGTGGATTTATGTCGATGCGACACCGTCCAGCTGCGTGAAATACGGGCTTGACGAACTCGAATGGCCGGGCGGCAAGCCGGACGTCGTGGTCTGCGGTGTCAACCACGGCTCGAACGCCGCGACCGCAGCGAATTACTCCGGGACGCTGGGCGCGGCCGAGGAGGCGGCTCTCAACGGGGTCCTGGGCATAGGAGTTTCACTCGACACCTTCCGCCTTGACGCCGACTTTTCTGTCGTGGAGGAATATTTTCCCGGCATATTCAGAAAACTCCTTGAAAACGCTCCGCGCAGGAAGGGGCTGTACTACAACATCAACTTCCCTGAACTCCCCGCTTCCGAAGTGAAAGGAATCCGTGTGGCCCGCCAGGGTTTCGGACACTGGGAGAAGGAGTTCAAGCCGTGGGACACGGACTTCTTCACCGGAAGGGGAGTGCGCCCGGAGGACCTCGGGCAGACTTCGTTTCCGAAGGCCGAGGAAGGAGAGAGGCTTTATATGATGGTCGGGGACTTCATTGATGATTCCCCTGCCGGCGACAGGACCGTGGACCATCATCTGCTTGCCGACGGCTACATCACCATCGTGGCCCACAACATAGACAATTCGGACAAGGCTGAAATCGCCCGCCTTGAAGAGTCGGGCTTAAACGTCGATTTTTAGAAGATGCGCTACTACATCATAGCCGGAGAGGCTTCCGGCGACCTTCACGGGTCCAACCTGATGCGGGGGCTGTATGCCGAAGATCCGCAGGCTGACATCCGCTTCTGGGGCGGCGGCCTGATGGACGAGGTGTTCAGGGAACACCAGAGCGGAAAAGGGCTTGTAAAGGACTACAAGGAAGGAGCCGTGATAGGCTTCACCCAGATCATTCTCCACGCCAGGGCCTTCGCCAACCGCTTCAAGGACTGCACTTCCGACATTCTCAGGTGGAAGCCGGACGCCGTGATTCTGATAGACTATCCGGGATTCAACTTCCGGGTGGCGGAGTTCGCCCACAAGGCAGGTTTCAAGGTCTACTACTACATCGCTCCGAAAGTCTGGGCTTCGAGGGAGAGCAGGGTCAAGAAACTGAAGGCCTATGTGGACAAGCTGTTCATAGTCTTTCCGTTCGAGATAGAATATTTCACAAGGGAAGGAGTGGATTTCATCTACAAGGGCAATCCGCTGATCGATGCGATCGACAATTCCGCGGCCTTCAAGGAATCGCGTGAGGAGTTCCTGGCGAAGACGGGGCTGCCGGACAAGCCGATGATAGCGTTGCTTGCGGGTTCCAGGTCGGGAGAGATCAGTTCGATGATGCCGACCTTCATGGAGTTCGCCGACAGGCTGCACGCCACCTCCGGATATTCGGATTACCGTTTTGTCGTGGCGGCGGCTCCGGCCCGCTCGATGGAAGATTATGCCAGGTACATCGGCGGCCGTGAATATGTCGATGTCGTGTTCGGACAGAGTTATGCGGTTATGCGTCATTCGCGGGCCGCGGTGGTGAACTCCGGTACGGCTTCCCTTGAGTGCGCCCTGATAGGGACTCCGCAAGTGGTGGCGTACAAGGGAGCGGCCGTCAACTTCCTGATTGCCAAGGGTATCATCAAGATCAGATTCATCAGTTTGGGTAATCTGATCCTTAACAGACACTGTTTCAGGGAGCTGCTCCAGTACTACTTCACCCCGGACAACGTCCTGTTCGAGGTGCGGAGACTGATCGAGGACGGGGAGTACCGCTCCGCGATGCTGTCCGGCTACGGCGAGATCAGGGACGCGCTCGGAGGCGAGGGCGCTTCGGCGGCGGTCGCTTCCGCGATGATCAAGGAGCTGAAAGGAGAAAACCAATGAATATGAAGAAGTTTTTGTCAGTTGTCCTGATGTTGGCGTTGTCCGCCGCGTCGGGATATTCACAGACGGCGGCGGAAAATCTTCCGAAGGAGATTTATGTCGAGGCGGGACGCCACCACGTGCAGGGAATCGCTCTTGACCGCACCGCCGGGCGGATGTACTTTTCCTTTACGACCAGTTTCATAAAGACGGACCTTGACGGCCGTGTGCTGGGGTCGATAGAAAGGATACAGGGGCATCTCGGCGCGATGACCTTCAATCCTGAAGACAGAAAGGTCTATGCTTCGCTTGAATGCAAGGATGACGCTATCGGAGCGGGGCTGTCGTCTTTCGCGAAAGGGCGTTCGATGTTCTATGTCGCCATCATCGACGTGGACAAGATCGACAGGATCGGGATGGACTCCGAAAACAACGAAGCCTTCAAGATAGTCTGCGTCAGGGAAGCCACGACGGACTATCATCTGACCGTATTCGCCGACGTTGACTACGAACACCGCTACGGCTGTGCAGGCATCGACGGAATCACCATCGCCCCGAAGCTCGGCAAGGAAGGTGGCAGGAAATATCTTTACGTGGCATACGGAATCTACGGCGACGTCACCCGCAACGATAACAACCATCAGGTGCTGCTCCGCTACGATTTCAGGAGCCTTGATGAACATGCCGGGACGGTCCGTTTCGGCGAGTTCTACGGTGAGGGTCCGAAAAAGCCTCTGGACAAGTATTTCGCCTACACGGGCAACACTGAATGGGGAGTCCAGAATCTTGCCTATGATGAATGGTCGGGGAAGATGTTCCTCGCCGTCTACAGGGGGAAGAAGCCTTCGTTCAAGAACTACAGCTGCTTTACGATCGATTTTTCCGAGAAGCCGTCCAGACGGACCCTTTCAGACGTGCCGTATGACAGGACGAAACACAAGGTGATCGGCTCGGCTGACAGTCCGGTGCCGGGATTCAGTTTCAAGTACGGCTCCACAGGACTGTGTCCTGTCGGAGACGGTCTGTTCTACATTTCGGAGAACGGGCTCAATCCGGACGGCAGGCAGTACTGCCGCGCTCATCTCTACCGCTGGGACGGAGAAACCTTTGTCAGGCTTTAGGCCTGCAGTCACTTGCCGTCCGCATCGCTTTTCTGCATAACGTTCAGGTCCACTGTGCCCGGAACGCCTTTGACCACTGCCCTGTCCGTGAACTGCCACAGGAGCCAGCCGTCGAAATCCGGTCTCTCCTTGTGGTAGTGGGCCACCCAGACAGGGTAGTTGTCGAGAATCTCCTTGCTGAGGTAGTCTTTGGCGAATGTCGCTCCCGTGTAGACTACGGGTTTCCTGCCGTAGTGCTTCTCGACGGTCCTGAGCCATTCCAAGGCCTCTTCGTTGAGCTTTTTTCTGCTGCAGCCCTTGTGGATCGTCTCGATGTCAAGGACTGGCGGAAGGTCCTTGAATCTCAGTTTGCCTACTGTCCTGATGAACAGCTCGGCCTGTCCGTTCCCGTCCTTTGAACTTCTGAAGAAGTGATACGCTCCTCTCCGGAGTCCCGCCCTGCCGGCTTTCTTCCAGTTGCCCTTGAAATCACAGTCCACCATCGAGATGCCTTCGGTGGCCTTGATGTAGGCGAAACTTACACGAGTGATTTTTTTGGCTTTGTAGGGGTCGCGGACGGTCCTTCCGCGCGAATCCGTCATCACGTACAGCGAGTCCCAGACGATCCGTCCTTCGTTGTGGTGGGAGACGTCGATGCCGAACCGCCATTCGCCGGAAGGAATCCTGGCTCCCGTTTCATATCCCTGTCCGCCGTTCCATCTGTGGAAAACCAGAAGCAGTCCGAGGATGACGGCGAGCGCGATGCCGACGGCAGTCCATACTCCCAGACTGACCTTCCGCACCTTCTTCTTCCGTTTTCTGACCTTCGGTTTGTCCGTGGCTTTACGGCTATGTGATGTTGTCGGTTTATTTGCAACCTTTCCCGTTGCAGGCATGTTCGGAATCTGTTTTGAATATGCAAAAATAACCAATAGTTCAGAATAATCGTATCTTTGCAGTGCCGGAAACGGCCGGTTCCGCCGTTATGGCCAGGAATCAGGGCTGGACT
>CAVCDF010000124.1:0-8103 GCA_963600795.1 Anaerotignum sp.
CGAGATCGCTCCAGCCTATTACGATGTGGACAAGTCCCTGGGCCTGTCCCCGACTTGGGTAGGTTACATCAAGAACACGGTGGCCCAGGTGGCGAACAATTTCACCACCAACAGGATGCTGACCGACTATTGCGAGAAGTACTACATTCCTCAGGCCGAGCGCACCGAGCAGCTGCTTGCCGACGATTTCCGTCAGGTGCGCGCCATCGCCGCCTGGAAGAAGAAGGTGCGCCGCGAGTGGCAGGGAATCGAAGTGATTTCGCTGACAGCTCCGGATCCGTCCTACAGCGTGTCAATGTCAGATCCGATGGAGTCTGAAGTTGTCCTGAACATCGGCGACCTTTCTCCTGAGGACATCGGTGTGGAGATGCTGTTCGCGACTACGGACAGGAAACACCAGCTCCACATTCAGGAAAGATGCGACTTCAAGGTCGTTGAATCCAGCGACGGCGTGGTGACTTACAGAGCGTCGATTCTTCCTGACAAGACGGGTATGTACCAGGTTGCCATAAGAATGTACGCGAAAAATCCTCAGATGCCTCACCGACAGGATTTCGAACTTGTGAAATGGTTATAGCGACCGGATTCTTCGACGGTGTCCACATCGGGCACCGTCTTGTTGTTGAGAGACTTGTGAATGCGGCCAGGGAAAGAGGCGACCAGAGTATGGTCGTCACTTTCTGGCCTCATCCGCGCAACGTGCTTCAGGATGACGCGCGCAATCTGCGGCTTCTGACTTCCCTTGACGAGAAGAAGGCCTTGTTGGGCGCGCTGGGCGTTGACCGCATCGAAGTTCTCCCATTCACGAAGCAGTTCAGCCGTCTTACGACCCGGGAATATCTAAAGGACTGTCTGATCGCCCGTTTCGGGGCAAAGGCGATTCTGGTCGGGTACGACAACCGTCTCGGCTGCGACCCGCAGACACCTGATTCAATCAGAGAAATCGCCGAAAGCGAAGGGCTTGACGTGATAATGCCGGGCAGCGTCTCGCTGCCGGACGGGATGACTGTCAGTTCGACCAAGATCCGTACCGCCCTTTCCGACGGAGACCCGGAAAAAGCCGCCGCAATGCTCGGGTACGAATATTCATTGCTTGGAGTGGTTGTCGCCGGCAACAGGCTCGGACGCACGATAGGTTTCCCGACCGCCAACATCGAACTTTACGAGCCGCTCAAACTGCTGCCGGGCAATGGCGTGTACTCGGTTGAAGCGGAAACTCTCGGACGCAGGTTCAGAGGGATGTGCAACATAGGAGTAAGGCCCACGGTCCGCTCCAACGGAGAGAGGACCGTGGAGACCAACATATTCGATTTCGACGAGGACATCTACGGTCTAGACTTCAAGGTGACTTTCAAAAGGAAAATCCGCGACGAGCGCCGTTTCGATTCTATAGATGCGCTGAAGGATCAGCTCGCTGCGGACAAAGCGCGAATACTGTCTTCCGAAGGCAGGCAATCCTGCTAGTAATCCTGAGTGAACCGCCTGAGTGCGGTCATCAGCGTGGTCTCGAAGATTTCCTTCTCGTGGTCCGAGAGGAACCCTACTTCAATCGGTACCTGGAAAAGGCGCACTTTGAGATTGTCCGGAATCCTGCGGTAGTCGAGGATTCTCTGCGCATCTTTCTCTGTGGTGGCGACCACGGCCGTCGGATGCTCTTTTACGGCGGACATTATGTGCTTGATGTCGAAGCGGTTGTAGTTGTGGTGATCCATAAAGTTGAACCGCTTCACTATTTTGTGCTTGTCGCTGAGGTATCTCCTCAAAGGTGTGTCTTTCGCGATTCCCGAGAAGAGGATCAGTTTCTGCGAATATGCGTACCTCGGGTCGGCTTCTTCGAAGATCGGCTGCAGGCTGTTGTACCAGATTGTCGAGAAGAGCAGCGTCTTCTCGGAACCTTTCCTGTCGGTACCCCTGCAAGTCTGCACGTCATAGTCCCTGATGCCGAATGCCGCCGCCCAACTTTTCTTCTGCTCGTCCTCCAGATAGGCCGGGCATTTCGAAACGATGATTATGTCCGCGTAGTGCAGCCTCATCGGCAGGTCGCGCAATCTTCCGAAAGGAAGAAGCTTGTCCTTGTAGGTCGGCCGGTTGTAGTCCACCAGGACTATGTTGAGGTATGCTTTGAGGCTTCTGTACTGGAATGCGTCGTCGAGAACGATCAGGTCGGCAGGAGGGATGACCGCATCGGCGCATCTGCGGGCGCGCCTTTCGGTCTTTATCTTCTCCGGATTGCAGAGCAGGTCGCACCCCTTTGTCCTTTTCCGGTCAACGGCCACCGTCACGCTCGGAAACTTCTTCTTGATCTGCAGAGGCTCGTCACCGTATTCGTTGACCTTGCCGTCCCTTTCGACGACCTGGAATCCGCCGCTGTTGCGGTTGTGCCCCCTCGAGAGCACGGCTATGTTGCTGTAGGCCCAGTCATCGCTGCGGAGCAGAGTGCGCAGGATCATTTCCGTATGCGGGGTTTTGCCTGTCCCTCCGGCCGTTATGTTGCCGACGCAGATGGTCGGCACTTGGCAGGTGCCTACCTTGAAGATGCCGTGGTCATAGAGAAAGTGCCTCAGCCTCAGAATAAGATAATATGGTGCAAGAATGATCTTGTCAAGCATAACGTGCAAAGATACAAAAAATCATAAGCCGTAGACACTGTTTGACTCCGAAATTTCAGTGTTTCCCCATTTTTCGGCTATATATTCAAGAATCCTGAACACTCCGTCCGGATCATTCTCCGTGACAAGTTTCATTCTGGTTTCCTTGAAGTCCGGCAGACCCTTGAAATAGCAGGAGAGATGGCGGCGCATCTCGTACACTCCCGTCGGCACTCCCTTGAGGTCGAGCGAAAGCCGCAGCTGCCTTTCCGCAAGCGCGACCCTTTCCTGCACGCCGAGCGGCGGAAGTTCTTCCCCCGTCGCGAGAAAATGCTTGATTTCCTTGAATATCCACGGATGCCCGAATGAGGCTCTTGCGACCATTATGCCGTCCACCCCGTAGCGGTCGAACGCTTCCTTCGCCTTCCTCGCGGAGTTGATGTCGCCGTTGCCTATTATGGGAATATGCATCCTCGGGTTGCGTTTGACTTCTCCGATGAGGGTCCAGTCGGCTTCCCCCTTGTACATCTGGCAGCGGGTGCGGCCGTGGATTGTGAGGGCTGCTATGCCCGCATCCTGAAGCCTTTCGGCAAGTTCCACTATGATCTTGCTGCTTTCATCCCAGCCCAGGCGGGTTTTGACTGTGACCGGCTTGCCGACCGCCTCGACGATCCTTTTCGTGATCATCACCATCTTGTCGGGATCCTTCATCATCCCCGAGCCGGCGCCCCTGCCGGCGATCTTGCTGACAGGACAGCCGAAATTGATGTCGATGAGGTCGCAGCCGTGGCCGCCGACGAGTTCCTGCGCGCGGTCCGCCATCTTTGCGGCCTCCACCATCGCGTCAGGGTCGCTTCCGTAGATCTGGATTCCGACCGGAGCCTCCCCGTCAGTGGTCTTCAGTTTGGCGTAGGCTTTCTTCGCGTCCCGGACCAGACCTTCGGACGGAATGAACTCCGTGTAGACCATATCCGCTCCCTGCTCCCTGCATATCCCCCTGAAGGAAGCGTCGGTGACGTCTTCCATCGGTGCAAGCAGCACCGGCCTTTCGCCGAGATTGATGTTTCCGATTGTCATAATGTCGCTGGTGTCTGACTTTTTCCGCCTTTGGCATTTACCTTGCGGGGAGATTTCCCGGCAAAATTACTATTTTTGCGGAACATTAGCAGTGTATTTTTAGACTTATGAAAGAGATAAAGACAATCGCGGTGCTGACCTCCGGCGGAGACGCCCCCGGAATGAACGCGGCCATCAGGGCCGTGACCCGCGCCGCCATATTCAACGGCTGGAAAGTGATGGGCGTCTATCGTGGTTATGAAGGTCTGATTCACGGTGACTTCAAGGAACTTACCACAGAAAGTGTCAGCAACACCATCCAGATGGGCGGCACCATCCTCAAGACCGCCCGCAGCGATGAGTTCATGACTCCGGAAGGCAAGCAGAAGGCTTATGACAATCTGGTCAAGTTCGGAGTGGACGCTCTGATCGTCATCGGCGGCAACGGCTCGCTCTCCGGTGCGCAGACTTTCGCCCATATGTATGACATCCCAGTCATCGGTCTTCCCGGCACTATCGACAACGACCTCTACGGCACTGACTCCACCATCGGCTATGACACCGCCCTGAACACCATCGTCGAGTGCGTGGACAAGATCAGGGACACGGCCACATCCCACGACCGCATCTTCTTCGTGGAGGTGATGGGACGCGACGCCGGCTTCCTTGCGCAGAACTCCGCCATCGCTGCCGGAGCCGAGGCCGCCATCATCCCTGAAGACCAGACGGACATCGACCAGCTCGAGAAATTCATCAGCCACGGCTGCCGCAAGAGCAAGAACAGCTCGATCGTCATCGTCAGCGAGAGTCCGAAGGACGGGGGAGCGATGCACTATGCGGAAAGGGTCAGACAGGAATATCCCGAATATGATGTCCGCGTGACCATTCTGGGGCATCTGCAGAGGGGCGGCCGCCCTTCAGCCTACGACAGGATCCTGGCCAGCCGTCTGGGCTACGCCAGCATCGAGGCTCTGCAGGAAGGACAGAGGAACATAATGGTCGGCATCTCCAACAACGAGATCGTCTATGTCCCTATCGGCAAGGCCATCAAACTCGACAAGCCGATCGACAGGGAGCTCATCAACGTTCTCGCCGTACTGTCCATATAGTGACGGAATCATATTCAGTATATATTTAAGGTGCGGCCGAAGGTCGGGAGATCCGAGATTTTTGAATATTTCGAAAAAAATGCCTATATTTGCGACCCCTATGTTGTGTAGGGATCGCAATTATTTATGTTAAACCATTAAAGATCAAGACAGTGGACACACTTAGCTACAAGACAGTCTCCTTGAACAAGGACACTGTGAAGAAAGAGTGGGTCGTTATCGATGCCACGGATCTGGCTCTCGGACGTCTTGCTTCCAGGATTGCTCTTGTCCTTCGCGGAAAGAACAAGCCGGGATACACCCCTCACGTGGACTGCGGTGACAACGTCATCGTGATCAACGCCGAGAAGGTTATCCTCAAGGGAAAGAAGATGACTGACCGCGTTTACGTTCGCTACACCGGTTATCCGGGCGGCCAGCGTTTCACGACTCCGAAGGAGATCCTCGCAAAGAGGCCTACAGAACTCGTCAGGAGATCCGTCAAAGGAATGCTCCCTAAAACTCGTCTTGGTGACAAGCTCATCAACAACCTGCACATTTATGCCGGTCCGGAGCATCCTCATCAGGCGCAGAATCCAAGAGAAATTAAGTTGAACGAAATCTAACAGAGCAAATGGAACAGAAAAACGCCCTTGGAAGACGTAAATCAGCCGTCGCTCGTGTTTATCTCGCGGCCGGTGCAGGCAATGTCACCATCAACGGACGCAGCGTCGAGGAATATTTCAAGACCGACGCCCTCCGCTACATCGTGAACCAGCCTTTCACCGTCACGAAGACAGAAGGTCAGTTTGACGTAAAGGTTAACGTTGTCGGAGGTGGCACAAAAGGCCAGGCCGAAGCGATCAGACTCGGAATATCCCGCGCACTCAGCGATCTGGACAGAGAGGCTTACCGCTCAGCCCTCAAGGCCGAAGGCTTCCTGACACGTGACTCCCGCGAAGTCGAGAGGAAAAAGCCTGGTCAGCCTGGCGCACGCGCACGCTTCCAGTTCAGCAAGCGTTAGTCTTGCGCAGCTTGAGGCTGCATAGGTTGATTTATGAAAAAGCACAGTCCGGTGCTTCAAATTCCGCGGACCGTTCTCCGGATGTGAATCCGGGAATGACTGCCCGGGATTGCCGCGACTGCGGAAAATCTCACGGACCGGCAATTGACCGCTGCCGGGAGATTGAAGAAAAGAGCCCGCAAGGCTGGAGGCAAACGGCCTGAGGGAAAGTTTAAAAACAAAAAACAAGATTTGAAATGCCACGCACAAATTTCCAGGAACTTCTTGATGCAGGTGTACATTTCGGACACTTGGCCAGAAAATGGAACCCTAAGATGGCTCCATACATCTTTGACCAGAAGAACGGAATCCACATCATCGACCTGCACAAGACCATCGTCAAGATAGACGAGGCTGCCGCTGCAATGAAAGAGCTTGCGCGCTCAGGCCGCAAGATTCTCTTCGTCGCCACAAAGAAACAGGCGAAGGAGATCGTTGCAGAGAAGGCTGCGGCAGTCAATATGCCATCGATAACCGAGCGCTGGGCAGGCGGTATGCTTACCAACTTCCCTACGATCCGCAAGGCTATCAAGAAGATGACCAACATCGACAAGATGAAGGAGGACGGTACTTTCGAGAAACTCGCCAAGAGGGAGCGTCTCCAGATTGACCGTCAGAGAGAAAAGCTTGAGAAGAACCTCGGATCCATCAAGGATATGAGCCGTCTTCCGTCCGCTCTCTTCGTCGTTGACATCCAGAAGGAAGCCAACGCCGTCAAGGAGGCCAACCGCCTCAACATTCCGGTATTCGCATTGGTTGACACATGTTGCGATCCTACCCCTATTGATTATGTGATACCGGCCAACGACGACGCTGCCAAGTCAATAGAAATCATTGTTGACGTTCTCTGCCAGGCCATTCAGGAAGGCCTCAGCGAGAGGAAGCTCGAGAAGGAGAAGGAAGCCGTAGAGGAGAATGCCGAGGGCGAGGCTCTCGTCAACCCTACAGGCAAGAGGCTCCGTGCCCGCAAAGGCGCAAAGCCAGTTGACGTAGCTGCAGAGGCTCCTGCACAAGATGCTCCGGCAGCAGAGGAAGCAAAGGCAGAATAATTAAAAGACGAACGGATTATGGCAATTACAGCACAAGACGTAATGAAATTACGCAAGATGACATCCGCCGGTATGATGGATTGCAAGAAGGCTCTTACAGAGGCTGACGGCGATTTCGAGAAGGCGGTGAACATCATCCGTGAGAAGGGCAAGCTCGTCGCTGCAAAGCGTGCGGACCGCGAGACCTCCGAAGGAGCGGTTCTCGTCCGCATCAACGGCACGAAGGGTGTCATCGTATGCCTCGGCTGCGAGACGGACTTCGTTTCCGCCACCCCTGATTTCAAGGCTCTCGCCGCTGAAATCGCAGACGCCGCCATCGCTTCATTCCCTGCTGACGCAGAGGGCCTGAAGGCAAGCAAGTGCTCCAACGGTCACACCGTCGAGGAGGAAATCTCCGCCCAGACAGGCAAGACCGGCGAGAAGCACGTTCTCGCTTACTATGCGGCTCTTGAATCTCCGTTCATCGGTGACTATGTTCACTTCAACGGTAAGCTCGGTGCCATTGTAGCCTTCAACAAAGAGGTGCCTGCAGAGGTCGGCAAGGCCGTTGCACAGCAGGTGACCGCCATGAACCCTGTTTCCGTTTCTCCTGCCGACTGCCCTGCAGAGGTTGTCGAGAAGGAGCGTGAACTCGCCATCCAGAAGACAAAGGACGAGATGGTTCAGAAGGCCGTCGAGGCCGCTCTCAAGAAGGTAGGCATCAATCCTGCCCACGTTGACAGCGAGGACCACATCGAGTCCAACACCGCAAAGGGATGGATTACTCCTGAGCAGGCTGAGCAGGCCCGTGAGATCATCAAGACCGTCTCAGCAGAGAAGGCCGCATCGCTCAATGAGCAGATGATCCAGAACATCGCCAACGGACGTATCCAGAAGTTCTTCAAAGAGCAGACTCTCGAGGAGCAGGATTTCGTTCAGTCCGATGAGAAGATCTCCGTAGCCAACTACCTCAAGTCTATCGATGCCGATGCAAAGATTGTAGCCTTCAAGAGGTTCTCCCTCAGCGACTAATCAAGACAGTCCAAGATAAAAAGAGGTTGATGGAGCGTTCCGTCAACCTCTTTTTTTTGCGTTTATTTGCCCGGCTGCATCATATTGCAGACAACAAAAATGAACGGGGCTTGCTATCTCAGCAGACCCCGTTCGCAATTCTAACCTAAAACTTTACCTATGAAAAAACTATTCGTTGCAAAGGTAGATATTTCTGATTTTCCAATAAAAAAAATACCATATCCGATTGCTCTAAATTACCGTTATTT
>CAVCDF010000125.1:0-16207 GCA_963600795.1 Anaerotignum sp.
ACAGACGGGCGGGGAACACCTTGGTGTCGTTGAAGACGAAAGTGTCACCCTTGCCGAAATAGTCTATGATGTCTTTGAATATCCTATGCTCAATCTCGCCGGTGTCCTTGTGGACAACCATCAGTCTGCACTCGTCGCGCCATCTGGTCGGCTCCTGGGCAAGTCGTTCCTTCGGAAGCAGGAACTGGAATTGTGAAAGTTTCATTTACCGCTAATTTTGTCGATACCTATATTATACGGTGTTTATGCCACGGATGTTTCAGCGTCTTGTTGAAGAATCATATTCTTGCTTCGTGGAAGACTTCCGCTATGGACGGGTAGGTGTTTTTGAGGCAGGATGCGAGGCCGGAGCGCGGCACCCAGGCGGCCTTCGTGATGTCCTCCTCCCTCTGCGGGGTCAGGTCCACAGGGTCGGTGTAGAGCATATTGTACCACCAGGTGTGCTTGAGATGCCAGATTCCGTCACGCTTGTAGCAATGGTCGGTGACGCAGATCAGGTCCTTCAGTTCCAGCTGGCCGACCCCGGTCTCCTCGCGGACTTCCCTCAGTGCCGTTTCGCTCAGGTCCTCTCCGGCCTCCTGGTGACCTTTCGGCAGATCCCAGAGCCCGTTTCTCCTGATCAGAAGCACATCCTCCCTGCGGTTGGAGACAAGCCCGCCTGCCGCATTCACCTCTTTGAACCGGGAGCATATTCCTTTGTAGGCCGATTCGACATCGTCGGTAGGGATGTACACTCTTGCGGGAGATCCGGGAGTCTCGAACAGCGCCACCAAGGCGGCGTCGGCCGGCTTCTCTCCAGGGTGGAATTCGATGGAGTTCGGGTCGGAGAGGCTCTGGTCCGAAGGGCCGCAGATGATCAGGCACCTGTCTTCAAGGTAAATCTTGTGCATCGGGGAAGCGGATTATTGAAGTAAATGAGTTATATTTGCATTTCATCAAATATGATGGCATATTGCCAAAACATACTGCAAATTTACAAATCATTCGATGAATATGGAATCCACGGAAAGAAAACTCGCTTCGGAACTTCTGCGCATCAATGCGGTGCTTCTGAGGCCGGACGAACCTTTTACCTGGGCGTCAGGATGGCGTTCGCCGATCTACTGTGACAACCGCCGCATCCTTTCGGATCCGGTTCTGCGCGCGAAGGTGGCCGGCTGGCTGGCCGAGACTGCGCAGAGGGAGTGTCCGGAAGCGGAAATCGTGGCCGGAGTCGCCACGGGTGCCATCGCCCACGGTGTCCTTGCGGCCGACAGGATGGGGAAGCCTTTTGTCTATGTGCGTCCCAAACCCAAGGATCACGGTACCGGCTCGCAGATAGAGGGCGTGCTGCCGAAGGGCGCGAAAGTGGTAGTGGTGGAGGATCTCATCTCTACCGGAATGAGCAGCCTCGCGGCTGTCAAGGCGCTTCGTGACGCCGGAGCGGAAGTGCTGGGGATGGTGGCCATATTCACCTACGGATTCGACGTCGCTGCGCAGCGCTTCAGTGAGGAGGGCGTGAAACTTACCACTCTTTCCAACTACGGCGCGCTCATCGAAGAGGCCGCGTCCGCCGGTTTCGTCCGCCCGTCCGACGCGGAAGTGCTGCATCAGTGGAGGCGCGACCCTTCCCGCTGGGAAGGAATAAAATGACAATTCCTTAAACATCAAGAATATGACTTTCGAATGCAAAAGCAAGCACGGCCTTGTGGCACGGCAGCCTTATGAACTATATATGTCCTTCGTGGATATGCGCAATTTTGTCCAGTACGTGCCTGAAGACAAGAGAAAAGACATAGAGGCGGACTATGACACGATCTCGGCCACCGTGCAGGGGTTCAAGATCGGAGTGATGGTCAAGGAGCGCAGACCGTATTCCCTGATAGAATTCATCGACAACGGAGCTCCGTTCGGTTTCTGCGGCTCGCTTCATTTCGACCCGGTGCCGAACGACTCTGCCAGGACGGACTTCCACATCGAGTTCTCGGCCGATCTGAACCTGATGATGAAGATGATGCTCGGCGGCAAGATCCGCGAAGCGATGGACAAGATCGTCGACGGGCTCGTCGCGATGTCCGAGGGCAGGCTGCCTGAAGGTCTGGACAGCGCGACCGTCGAGAAGATCAGACAGGAAATGAACAGGAATCATTAGGATGCTGGCCGGGGGAGACATCGGACTGGAAGACATTCTCCGCAGGGCGGTCGGGCCGGAAAGGGCCGCGACCGCCTTCGAAGCATTTGCCTGCCGTCCGTCAGTTTCCGTAAGGCTCAATCCGTCCAAGGTCGGAGATCCGGATTCCTTCGTGCGGAAACATTTCGGTGAAGGAACGGCGAAGGTTTCCTGGAGTCCGTACGGGTACCTTCTTGAAGAGCGCCCGAAGTTCATTCTCGACCCGTTGTTCCATTGCGGATGCTATTATGTGCAGGACTCCTCGGCGATGGCCGTCGGACACATATTCAGAGAACTGCTGCCCCGCTTCGGGGGGCTTGGCCGTCCCGTGCGTGTGCTTGACCTGTGCGCCGCTCCCGGAGGGAAGAGCACGGACATCGCTTCTTCGCTCAGATGCCGTTTCGGCGGTGAGTTCATCCTTGTTGCCAACGAGGTGATGAAGTCGAGGGCGTCCGTCCTTGCCGACAACATTGCGGTCTGGGGCGATCCTAACGTGGTGGTGACAAGCGCCGATCCTAAAGCGTTCGCTCGGCTCGAGGGATTCTTCGACATTGTGGTGGCCGACGTTCCCTGCTCCGGCGAAGGAATGTTCAGGAAAGACGAGAAGGCGGTCGAAGACTGGTCGGAAGCGGCGGTGAGCCTGTGTTCAGCCCGTCAGAAAAGAATCCTTGCCGACATCTGGCCTGCGCTGAGGGCGGGAGGTGCGCTGGTCTATTCGACCTGTACCTTCGAGGAGGCGGAAAACGACGGAATCATCGAATGGGCCGCTTCCGAACTCGGCGGGAGTGTTTTTGAATATGACTACGAGGCTTTGCCCGGCATAATCCGGACCCGCACCGGAGGACTTCTGGTGCCGGGTTTCGTCAAGGGCGAAGGACAGTTCGTCTCGGCCCTGGTCAAAGGCCGCGACGGCCTGCCTGAGGCGGTTTCAGGAACTGCTGCCGTGAATGGAGTCCCGGTTCAGTTCAGACAGGATAGAAGGGGAGACGTGCTGCTGGAGATTCCGGAAAACATATTCCGTGAAGTCAAGGCGCTTGAGCCGCTTCATCCCATCCGCACCGGTGTCGCCACGGGCATATTCAAAGGTCACGACCTTGTGCCGTCGGCCGACAGGGCTCTCTGCCCCGTTCTTCCTGAAGACGGCCTTCCTTCCGCAGACCTGGACCTTGAGACGGCCCTGAAGTTCCTTCACCGTGACAGCATATTCCTGAAGGATGCTCCGAAAGGCTTCCTGCTTGTCCGCTATGAAGGCCATCCGCTCGGATTCGTGAAGAACCTCGGATCCCGCTGCAACAACCTTCATCCGCAGAACCGTAAAATATTGATGGATATAAATTGAAAAAGATATGAAGAATGTCAGAAGATTCATAGCCGCCCTGCTGGGCGTCATAGCTTTCCTTCCTGCCTTGGCGCAGACGAAGCCGGCTCAGAAGGATTATCTTGACCGCTACAACCTCCTCGTGTCCAAACTTGGCGTGCAGGGAGTCGGCATCGAAACTTTGCTCCAGCGTTGGGGAGCGGATTATCCGGATGACACGGATATGCTTCTGGGCAGGTTCACCTATTATCTTTCCAAGAGCCAGTCCACCGAAATCAAGCCGCTCGACGCTTCGAAATATCTCGGCAACGCGCCTGTGCTCACGCTCAAGGACACGCTCGGCAAGGATGTGAACTATTTCCAGATCACCGAATACGACGACGAACTCTTCGGCAAGGCTTCGCAGTCCATCGACAAGGCGATCGAACTGAATCCGAACCGCCTGGACCTGAGACTTTTCAAGGTGTCGGCCCTTATCGGCTACGAGAAGGACAGCCCTGACATGGCCGTAGCCGTCCTCAATTCGCTGATAGACTATGACGGTCACAGCCGTCCCAAGTGGGAATATCCCGGAATCGAATACAGCGAGGAACTCTTCCCGTCAGTGATGCAGGAATATTGCTACTCGTTCTTCAAGATCGGCTCTCCGGCCTGCTTCGAGGCTTTCAAGGAACTTTCGGAAAGGATGCTCGTCTATTATCCGGACAACGCGGCCTACCAGACCAACATCGGTTCGTACTATCTTGTCTACAAGCGCGACAACAAATCTGCCCTGAAAATCTACAACAAGGTTCTCAAAAAGCATCCGGACGACTACACGGCCATCAAGAACTGTGTTCTTCTGGCACGCAGCGACAAGAATCTCAAACTTGAGAAGAAGTACCTGCCGATGCTGATCCGCGTCACTTCCGACGAAACTGAAAAAGCTTCCGCGCAGGCGCGTCTTCAGGCTCTGGAATAGCGCCTCTCGCCGTTGACAGCGTCTGTGTCCTGCCGGTCCTGCTGCTCTGCTCCAGGAGTTCCAGAGAGTTTATTATGTTCTGCCAGATGCTGTAGAGGCCTCCCGCCACGGATGTCACGGGAGTCATGTAGGAATATCCGAGCCAAATCAGGAATCCTGAATTCTTCTGCCCGAGGGCCTGGCCGGCCGTGATTTCATCTCCTCTGCGGGTCGCTTCGTCAGTTCCGGAGGAATATTTTCTCCCCGCCATTCTGCCGACCGCGAACTGTACGATTGTGCAGACCAGCGAAAGTAGTCCTATCAGAATCGCGACCCACACCGAGATTCCGCTGTTCACCATAGCCCTTGTTGCAAGGTAGATCGAGAATGCGAGAGACAGTCCCCAGAAATAGAAGGCCCATTCCGAGTAGCGCATCAGCCTGCGCTGGAGTCCTCGCAGAGTGTAGCGGATTGTCCAGGCGAGCAGAAGCGGAAGCACCAGCAGAGGGAACACTCTCATGCAGATCGCCGCGAAGCCGCCGAGGAAATCGCCGCCTGCCTCCGGATTCACGATAGGAATCACGATCGGGATGACGATTGCCGCCGTGACATTGATCAGTACGACGTAGGAGACTGTGTCAGAAAGGCTTCCGCCGAGCTTGCCTGTGATCACTCCGGCTGCGGCCGCGGTAGGGCAGACGAAGCAGAGCATCGCGCATTCCGCGAGAATCTTGAGATTGCCGTCGGGAAGGAGAGCCACCGCGCAGGTCAGGACTGCAAACATCCCCACCTGGAAACCGAGTACAATGAAATGCCATTTCCTGAATCTAAGGTCGTGCGGGGAGATGTTGTTGAACTGCAGGAACAGCATCGTGGCGACCAGAACCGGCTGGATGTCCTTGGCGAACGCGGAGAAGTCCGGCTCAACGCTGGCTCTCAGCGGTTTGATCAGGTAAAGCACCAGATAGGACACTATTCCTATGGCGATGGCCAGAGGCAGCATCCAGTCCTTGATGAATTTCAGAGTTCTCGACATAATACCGATTCCTTCCGCAAAGATATTCAAAAATAGCTTATCTTTGCAGATTGCGGAAAGCAGAAAATCATATTCATGAACAAGATGAAAAAAAGTTTGATCATTATGGCTTCAGCGCTTGCTATGGCGGCTTGCGGGCAGAAACAGGCGGCAGTGCCTGCAATTGACCTCGCCAATCTCGACACCACCGTTTCACCGTCGGTGGATTTCTACAGATATTCAACTGGCGGATGGCAGAAAAACAATCCTCTCAAGGCTGAATATGCACGGTTCGGATCCTTTGACCTGATAAGGGAGAACAATGTGAAGAGACTCAACGACCTCTTCGCCGAGATGGGTACACTCAAGACTGAAAAAGGAACCGTGGAGCAGAAGATATCCGACATCTACAAGCAGGGCCTCGACTCAGTAAGGCTCAATGCGGAAGGTGCGGCTCCGATCAGGAAATACGTCGATGAGATCTATGCCGTGGCGGACAAGTCCGCCCTGACCGAACTCATCGGAAGGCTGCATATGGGCGGAGAGAGCGCATTCTTCAACACTTATGTGATGTCCGACCTCGCCGACAGCGACAGCCAGATTCTCTATCTTGCCCAGGGCGGTCTCGGAATAGGCGACAGGGACTACTATGTGGAGCCGGAGAACGCCGCCATCAAGGCAGGCTACCGTGACTTCCTCGCCAAGGTGTTCGCCCTCGCAGGAGTCGCCGAACCTGAAAAGGCCGCCGACAACGCCCTCGCCGTCGAGGATGTTCTTGCGCGCAATTCCTGGACAAGCGTTCAGGAAAGGAACATCCAGGCTCAGTACAATCCTTGCAGCACGGATGAACTCGTGAAGAACAATCCGGGCTTTGACTGGAAACTCTATTTCAAGACCCGTGGCATCGCCGACCAGTCCAAGATGGTCGTCTCCGAACCTGATTTCTTCAGCAAGTTCTCCGAATTCTTCGCCGCCGAGGACCTTGCGGTCCTGAAGGACTACATTGCAGGCCAGCTCGTCCAGGGGGCCGCCAACTCTCTGAGCGATGATTTCTACAAGGCCTCCTTCGATTTCTTCAGCACTCAGATGTCCGGCGTCACCGAACAGAAGCCTCGCTGGAAGAGGGCGATGCAGGTGCCTAACAGCATCCTCGGTGAGGCTGTCGGCAAGATGTACGTCGCAAAATACTTCCCGGAAACGTCAAAGGCCAAGATGCTTGACCTTGTCGACAATCTCAAGAAGGCTTTCAGCCAGCACATCGATGAACTTGACTGGATGAGCGACTCAACCAAGGCCAAGGCCCACGAGAAACTGGACAACTTCACGGTCAAGATTGGCTATCCTGACAAGTGGAAGGATTATTCCACGCTTGAAATCGACCCGGAAAAGAGCTACTACGAGAACCTTCGTTCCGCAAGCGCCTGGTATGTGGCCGACAATGTCTCCAAACTCGGCAAGACGACCGACAGGACCGAATGGGGAATGTCTCCTCAGACCGTCAACGCTTACTACAATCCTTCCACCAACGAGATCTGTTTCCCGGCGGCGATTCTCCAGCCTCCGTTCTTCAATCCTGACGCTGACGATGCCGTCAACTACGGAGCCATCGGAGTTGTCATAGGACACGAGATGTCGCACGGCTTCGATGACCAGGGCCGTCTGTTCGACAAGGACGGAAATATGGCCGACTGGTGGACTCCTGAAGACGCCGAGAAGTTCAACGCCAAGGCGCAGGTGCTCGTCGCCCAGTTCGACTCGGTCGAGATCGCTCCGGGACTTCACGCGAACGGTCAGCTTTCCCTCGGCGAGAACATCGGAGACCACGGCGGACTGAGCATAGCCTACACCGCCATGCACAATGCCATCGAGGGCAGGGACATCGCTCCGATCGACGGATTTTCGCCTGACCAGAGGTTCTACCTCTCCTATGGCGCGATCTGGGCCCAGAACATCACCGAGCAGGAAAAGGCCAGGTTGACGAAACTTGACGTGCACTCTCTCGCGGAGAACCGCGTTAACGTCTCCCTGAAGAACTTCCAAACCTTCTTCGACGCTTTCGGCATCAAGGAGGGAGATCCGATGTGGAGGCCTGAGAGCGAAAGAGTCCACATCTGGTAACTGAAAGATGGATGCGTCCAGGTTCATAGCCAGACGCCTCCGTTTCGGAGGGAAGATGGCGATGGTTTCGATAGCCGTCTCCTTCCTTGTGATGATCATAGCCGTCTCGGTTTCTTCCGGTTTCCGGAATGAAATCCGGGACGGCATTTCCGATCTTACCGGTGATGTCCAGCTGATGCCTTCTGACCTGAACTACATCAGCGAGACCGATCCGATCTCCTCTTCCCAGAGTTTTCTGGATGAGATAAAAAGTCTCCCTGAAGTGAGGAAAGTGATTCCTGCAGTCTATCGTGCCGGGATAGTCAAGGCTTCCGGGGACATTCACGGGGTGCTGTTCAAGGGAGTTCCGAGAGAGACTCCTGACACGGTGAAGCTGGGGGTTTCCATCCCGGTGCGCCTTTCGGCGATGCTCGGCCTCGAACCTGGCGACAGGATGCTCACTTATTTTGTCGGAGAGAACGTTAAAGTCAGGAACTTCACCGTCTCCAGCGTTTATGAGGGTGTGATGGACGGCACTGACAACATCATTGTACTGGCGGACATCGCCGACCTGCAGAGGCTCAACGGTTGGGAGGCCGATGAGGTCTCGATGCTGGAACTGTCCCTTGCTCCAGGATACCGCGACGCTGCGGGAATGCGGTCGGTGACCGACAAAGTCGGACACATTGCCTTTGAATATGCCGGCGAAGAAGACGATGACCTTGTTGCCGCTTCGGTGATGAGCAGGTATCCCCAGATCTTCGACTGGCTGAACCTCATCGATTTCAATGTCCTGTTCATTCTGGCCCTGATGACCGTGGTCGCGGGGTTCAATATGATTTCAGGACTTCTGATAATGCTCTTCAGAAACATCTCCACGATAGGCATACTGAAATCTATGGGCATGACCGACCGGTCGATCGCGAAGGTGTTCCTGAGGGTGGCTTCAGTGATCGTGTTCAGAGGTATGCTGGTCGGCAATGCCGTGGCTCTGCTGTTGTGCGGAATCCAGTGGCATACCCACGTGCTGAAACTCAATCCCGAGAACTATTTCGTGCCTTTCGTTCCGGTTCACCTGAATCTGCCGGCCGTGGTGGCAGCCGACATCCTTTCCTGGCTGGTGATAATGCTTCTTCTCCTCATCCCTTGCATCTTCATCTCCCGCGTCGACCCGGCCCGTACCGTCAGAACACAATGAGCATCAGTAGGATTTTACTGATTTTCTGAGGTTTGGCCATTTGCCTTCATTACCTCATCCGTAACTGTTTCTCCCCATTGGGTAATTTGACGAATAACCTGTTAAAACATTTCAGAAAAATAATTGAATATTTGGAACTATTCCTTATCTTTGTCAAATACCGCCGATACTTATTCGCTAAACGCAATCGAATTATGAGACACACAGTTAAACTTTTGTTGCCGTTGGCTTTGCTGTTAGCCTTCGTGTGCTGCAACGATGACTTCCTCCGCATTGACCGGAGTATCTCTGACACTAATCTTAAACGCGACACTGAACATCCATTGCTCACAAGAAGTTCAGTTTCTGAAACCGAACCGACAGTCAAGCACTTTCCGGTACTTGACTCAGATGTACCTGCCATCCTGGAATCCCTCATCGACAAAAGGGAGGTTCCCAAAGGCAAATTCTCAATCAACTCAATCAAAAAGAACGGGAACCCTATGATGCACATCGTGAACTACGATGATGGAGGATGGGTGATTGTCGCCGGAGACAAGAGAGAAAGCAATCAGATTTTGGCGATGTGAGAAACCGGTAACTTCGACCCGGACAATATCACCAACCCAAATGTCGCATTCTGGTTCGAATCACAGATGGCAATTGATGGCAACGGAATGCGCCAACGGAGCAAGGACTTCAGCAACTGATTATGTGGGTGATCTTATGGTAGATATAGGTAAAAGAGCCGGCACTAAATATAATTTTGGAGGAAGCGGAACGACACTCTCAGGCTGTATGGATGCTTTTTCTTCCTTTGGACTCTCTTGTAGCAAAACAGCTTATAATCCCACGACGGTCATTTCTTCTCTCAATAATAGAAAACCCGTATTGATAGCATCCTGGACTTATAATAGAGTCACTCAATGTGCCGTGGTCGGCCACGGATGGATAGCAGATGGATACAAATGCTACGAAAACACCATCGACACGCAGCACAAATGGTATATTATGCAATCAGACTCTTTAAGTTACTACAATGATCTTGATTACGACTATGTACTTACCCAATCAGACAAAGATCGACTTTACCCAGACGTTTATGACGGGCAAATCGATCACGACTACTCATACGATTACACCTATTACCTAAAAATGAACTGGGGTTACGATGGAAGTTATGACAACAACCTCTACAACTCTGCCGTATATTCGTGGACTGTCGTAGCCTCAACTTATAACTACCAGACAAAAATGATTTATAATTTTGCACGTCAAAACTAATCACCATGAAAAGATTACTTTCATCAATAATTACATTGTTGCCGCTTTGCGGCATCTCTTCTTGTGTGGAACATATCAACCTTGACAGTGACAAGGAGCTGCCGGTGGTGGTCAACTGTGTGCTGACCAGGGATTCGGTGCAGACACTGAAACTCAGCAGGGCAAGAGTACTATCTCAAGAAGATAGTTCACCGATTGAAAATGCCGAGGCCTTTCTGCTGAAGAAAAACAGAGCAAAGAAAATGGACACCGTCGCCGTGTTCCACAAAGCCGACGGCACTGAATGGAAAGCCGATTTCAGACCCGAATACGGAATCGCATACACTCTGCTTGTCAGAATACCGGGAGAAGAGGAGATAAGAGCGTTTACAAGGTTTCCAGAGGATCTCCGTCTGATTCAATGTGGAGTATTTATCCGTTTGGATTCCACAATTGAGTTCACTTTTGGGCCAAATAGCACCAAAGGATATGGAATCAACACTGCAGAAATCAGAGAGGGAAACTATTATACAGAATGGAAAGGTGTTCGAAAAAAAGATGGCTCCGCTTTCAAAGCATACACCCAACCCTATGACAGTTCCTGCATTATGTGGGTCTTTCCGCACACCTATTCGACTGATGCTATGCCACAGGTAACCAGCAATCAACCGGAGACGGGAGACTTCAATGCTAAAGCTCGGAAACTTAACATTCTCGATGAAGAGTATTATACTTTCAAGGGGACAGATAAACCATATTCAAAGTTGATTTCCACCAACCATCCGGGAGCGGACAGATTCAACATTGCTCCGGGCAGCCTTGAGGATATGAATTATTGGAAGAGACGGGACACCTGTATCTATAATTATGACAATTCCGGATTTAGCTTCACTTCGATAAATTACAGTCAATGGTGCTATTTCCTGCATCCTGATTTTCCTATATTCAACGGTTTCGTGAGAATCGAGCATCCGGAGAAGTTCAACAACGGAATGAGCGAGGAAGAGCTCAAATACAGCTATCTCTATTCCGACAAGAGTTTCTTCATCGCCGGAGACCATCCTGACGACTATTCCTCAAAAGGGAACTTTTCCTTTATCAATGAAGTCCACTTCGTTTCCGATGAGTACGACAAATATCTTAGGGAGATGTATGTAAGGATGCAGAACAGCAATGACTTCATTCTCGACTCATACGACTACTCCAACGTTTACACGAACATAGCAGGAGGAGTCGGAATATTCGGTGCGGACAACATCACCTGGGATGTAGAGAACACCTCCACTACCAGAATACTCGCAGCTAAGGATTGTATAGACTGGAAACACCTCTGCCCCGATGCACCGGCAGAAAGTTTCTGGTAGAACACAAAGCAAGAAAAACACAAATCATAATTTAGAAAAATGACAACTTCAAATGACAAATCGATGATACGACGAATTCTACTTTGCATTGCATCAGCGTTTATGCTCGCACAAGGCGTAGGCTATGCTCAACGGGAAAGAATCGACACGCTTAAAGCAGCCAGAATTTCGGCCGACAGGTCAAAAGTCGCCAGAACGGGAGAACGTATCGTGCGTCCTACCGAATTCATCGGGATGACCAGCGTGGTCGGCACGGGGGATGTCATCAAATTCATCCAGACATTGCCCGGCATATCCACAGGAGCGGAAGGCTCGTCCGCCATCTACGTAAGGGGCGGAAACCTCGGGAGCAATCTTATCACGCTTGACGGCGTTCCCATTTACGGCAGCAGCCACCTGCTAGGCTTCACGTCGGCATATTCACCGGACATCGTTTCCGAAACATTGTTTCAGGTGGGAGGATTCACTTCCGAGGAAGGCAATCTTACCTCTTCCCACATCAGCGTAACCACTCTCGACGGAGATTTCGAAAAATTCTCCGCCAAGGTCTCGGCCAGCAATTTCCTGCTCGGAGGAAGCGTCTCGACTCCTCTTGTAAAGGACAAGCTGTCCTTTATCGGATCCATCAGGGTCAGCCCGGTCGGAGCGGAGCTGTCAGCCGTCAAAGGAATGACAGAAGCCCTTGACAGCGTAAGCGGAATCAAAGCGACCTCCTATGATGCCTACGGAAAGCTCAAATGGAGAATGAACCGCAGGCAGAGCCTTTCCTTCAGCGTGTTCAACAGTCTGGATTCCTACGGCTACCTCTACGGAGCGAATTCTGACGAAAGGATGAGATGGGGCAACCTGATTTCCGCCGTCGGCCACGACTTCACGCCGAACGGATCATTCTCAATCCGCAGCAACCTGTCGTACAACAGCTTCACGAACTATCAGGGAATGCGCAAGACGCTGGGCGGAGAAGACAACGACCTGGCGATGCGCAGCGCGCTGAACGAACTGACGCTGCAGTCAACCGCGAAGAAGACGACTCGGAACGGATTCGCTCTTCAAGGAGGTGTCAAGGCCAGGCTTGCGCGGTTCAATCCGGGATCCTCCAGCACCTTCACGGGGTCAACCACAAGGCCTGTCAGTTCAACAGGAGAGGGAGACATTGTCAAGAGCCTTCTCGTCACGGCCCACGCACAATTGGAGAAAAGCAAGGAAGACCGCTACCTTCTGAGGGCTGCGGGAAGAATGAATATGTTCAAGTCCACCAGAGTCCAGGACAGCAGGGACAACGGAAGTTACTACACTCCTGAAGTCAGCCTTCTCGGCAGAGTGAACTTCGCCAGATGGATAGGAATCGAAGCCACGGGAGACTGGACGGCCCAGCACTATCACACTCTTGAAGGAATTCCTCTCGGATGGTCCCTGGATATGATGATTCCGTCGGATGCTGACATCGCTCCTGAAAGAGCGCTGCAGGGGTATGCCGGAATATTCCTGGCAAGCGAAGCCCATCATCTGACCCTCGGAGGCTACTACAAGAAGATGTCCAACCTGATTTTCTTCCCTGATGCAACGCAGATCTTCAGTTCAGCTTCAGCTGGATGGAGGCACGGAATCAAGGTCGGCGAAGGCCTTTCCAAAGGAATCGAAGTCCTCTACGAACTTGACCTTGAGAAATTCCACGGCCGCGTGGCCTACACTCTCTCGAAGACCGACAGGACTTTTGCCGAAGTCAATGAAGGACTCACGTTCCCGGCAAAATTCGACAGGACGCACATTCTTAACGTGACCGCTGAATATGTCCTCTCAAAGAAAGAACACAGGGAAATCGGACTGAACACTTTCTTCACCTATCAGTCAGGACACTGGGCGACAATTCCGGAAGGCCAGTACGATGCGGAAATGATTCCTCAGGGCACTTCCGTGGTGATTGACTATTTCACGACCATACACAACCACCAGATGCCGCCTTACATCAGGTGGGACCTCGGCGCCTTCCTTCGCTACGGAATCGGCACGAAGCATCCAGGCACGCTCAATGTCGGAATCTACAACGTCCTCAACCGGCACAATCCGTACAGCATAACCTATGACGCCACTGAACGCACCTGGAAACAGATGAGCCTGTTCCCGATAATGCCGAGCGTCAGCTGGACGATGTCGTTCTGACCTTGCCGATTCTGCCCTGAATTGTTCTTACGTCGGTCTCCGGCATCAGCCGCAACATTCCCGCAATTTGAGATTTGCGGGAAAAAGATTACCTTTGTAGGATTGTACCTTTCAAAGGGATATGAAATTTGTTGAAAGAATATGGTTTCCGATGGTCGTGGTGTGCGTCATTGCGCTCCAGGCCATCGGAATGGGCAACGCTCCCGTGTCCGGCGATCCGGGATTCGGTTTCGTCTCTGCAGACAGACCTCTGCCTCCCGACACGATACGCTATGTCAACCAGTTCATCCGGGGTGGGTCGGCAAAAGACGACACTTCGTCCCTTCTGCTTTCTCCGATCGACACGACTCCCGTGATCACCGCAAGAGACACCATATTCCCGCCGGACTCGCTCAAGGACACCGACCCGTTCCGCTACAAGTACTACGTCGCTCTTCTGGACTCCCTCACTCACAGAATCGTGGTGGATTCGCTGAAGGAGGCCGGAGACACGATTGACTGGCCGAAAGTCGATTCCCTCTACTATCTCGATTCGGCGATCCGCAAGAAAGCTGAATTCGACGCCTGGTACGCAGGACTTTCCAAGACTGACCGGAAGAAGTACGACTACGAGCAGAAGGAACTGGTCAAGAAGCACGTAGCGGACAGCATACAGGTCATCAAGGACAGCATCAAGACAAGAAAGGACAGCATCCGCGAGTACACGCCGAGAATCCTCGAGACCTTCGCCGTGCCGGACTCGATGCAGTACAAGAGGATAATCCAGTGGACGCACGAAAGGGAATTCCACAGGATGGACGTAAGCGAACCGGACACTTCCTACAACTACCACTATCACGACTATCCTTTCTACCGCAAGGATGTCAACGCCACCTGGCTGGGAGTTCCAGGATCGGCCCTGCAGTACTACGACTGGTTCAACCGCACAAGCGAGAACGGAGTCTCGTTCTACAACCCTTACGAATCCTGGTCCTACTCCGCGAAGACGCTGCCGATGTACAACACCAAGACTCCGTACACCGAACTGGCATATTACGGAACCATATTCGCGAACTCCCAGAAGGAGTCGGACAACCTGCACATCCTCACCACGCAGAACATCTTCCCTGCATTCAACTTCACTCTTGAATACGACAGGTTCGGCGGCAACGGAATAATGGAAAACGAGAAGACGACCAACAAGACGTTCGTCGCTTCGGTAAACTATCTCGGGAAGCGTTATCTTATGCACGCCGGCTACATCCACAACAAGATAAGCCGCGGGGAAAACGGAGGAACGAGCGACAACTCGATGGTCAGGGACACTACCCTGGACGCCAGGGAGTACCCGATCTTCCTGTCGGACGCTTCCTCAACCGTCAGGAAGAACACACTGTTCCTCGACCAGCAGTACAGAATTCCTTTCACATTCCTCAGGGACATCAAGTTCAGGAAAGCGGACAAAGCGTTCAGGGACAGCGTGCTTGCGGCCGGAGACTCGGTCGCTGCAGCCGGACTTGACAGCGTCCTTGCGGCGCGCAAGGCGGCCAGGGTAGCCGCGGACACGCTTGGAGACGACAACGTCACGACAGCCTTCATAGGACACAGCAGTGAATATTCAGTGTTCACCAGAAGCTACGAAGACCAGATCTCCACCACCGATGAGACCGCCAGGAATTTCTACCGCAACAACTTCTTCATCAACCCCACCCAGTCCAATGATTCTGTCAGGGTGATGAAGCTGGAGAACAGGGTGTTCATAAGACTGCAGCCTTGGGCTGACCAGGCCATCGTTTCAAAGCTGAACGGCGGTATCGGGAACAGGATACTGAGCCACTATGCCCCGGATCCTGAATTCCTGAAGAGCAGTTCCAACGCAGTCTGGAGTTCGGTGTTCGCCTACGCCGGTGTGGAAGGACAGTTGAGGGATTATATTCATTGGGACGCCACCGGAGACTATGTTTTCCTCGGCGACCAGATGAACGACTTTTCCGTCAAGGCCAACGCGAGGCTGGACTTCTATCCTTTCAGGAAGGCCCGGAAGAGTCCCGTCACCCTGGCGCTGAACTTCACCACATCTCTGGAAGAGCCTGAATACTACCATCAGCATTACTTCTCGAACCACTTCAAGTGGGACAACGATTTCGGGAAGATCTCCACGACCAGGCTGCGGGCGAGGGTGTCCGTTCCCCGCTGGAGACTTTCTGCGGAGGCGGGCTATGCGCTTCTTTCCGGAAACATCTACTACGACTCCACCGGAGTTGTCCGGCAGAACAACTCGCCGATGAGCGTGCTGAGCGCATCGCTCACCAAGAATTTCGTCCTCGGACCGTTTCATCTTGACAACAGGGTGCTCTTCCAGGTGTCCTCGGATGAAGATGTCCTTCCTCTTCCAAGCCTTGCAGCCAACGCCCGCTGGTACCTTCAGCTCAACGTCAAGCGGAACGTAATGCAGATGCAGATCGGTGCCGACGCCTGGTACAACACCGCCTGGTACGCCCCGGGATGGAATCCTGCAGTGGGATCATTCTACAACCAGAAGGAGGAGAAATACACTGACGGGCCCGTCATAGACGCATTCGTGAATGTGCAGTGGAAAAGAGCCTGCATATTCCTGAAGTTTGAGAACGTCGGACTCGGATGGCCTCTTGACAAGGCTGACTATTTCAGCGCGCACCGCTACATCCGGACTGTCAAGAGGCCATCCGAGTCCGACGTTCTCAAACTTCAGGAATATGCAGGCTC
>CAVCDF010000126.1:0-13701 GCA_963600795.1 Anaerotignum sp.
TAAGAAATCAACGCTCTCGTTTATTCTTCTCGTTCTCGGTACTTTTCGTTGTACTAATCCTTCAATATTTTCAATGATCTTGACCGTCAACCGGAAGCCTTTGTTCCGAAACGGGCTGCAAAGATAGCGACTTTTCCTTTACCTGCAAAAATTTTTAAAGATTTTTTCAAAAAACTTTTGCCCGGAACGCTTGTCAGTACCAGACCTTCGGTTCAGGCCCCATCTCAAAGACGAGTTCCCCGCCTGCCATTATGTCGGCATATTCAATGAACGCCGACTTCAACGGCTTCCCGTCAAGGGTGACGCTCTGGATGTAAGGATTGGATTCGCTCAAGCCTTCAGCCTTGATTCTGAACACTCCGCCAGGGACCTTGACATCAGCCTCCTCGAAAGCCGGAGCGCCGAACCAGAAGCGGGTGGAAGCCGGCTCGGCCTCATAGAAGCCAAGAGAAGAAAGAACATACCAGGCCGACATCTGACCTGCGTCCTCGTTGCCGCACAGACCGTCTTCCGCGTTCCTGTAGAATTCGGAATAGATTCTGCGGGCCAGAGCGGCCGTCTTGTACGGCTCGCCGGCCATAGTGTAGAAGTAGATTATGTGATGGCTAGGTTCATTGCCGTGGGCATACTGCCCGATGAGGCCGGAGATGTCAGGAGACGCATCCTTGCCCTCGATCCTCGAATCGGCGCTGAAGAGAGAGTCAAGCCTTTCTATGAACTTTTCGCGGGAACCGTAGAAATCCACGAGACCGGAATAGTCGTGCGGCGCAAGCCAGGTGTACTGCCAGGCGTTGCCTTCGCAATAATCGTTGCTGCGGTGCTCGGAGGAGAACGGATTGAAAGGAGTTCTCCAGCTCCCGTCCGAAAGGCGGCCTCTTGCAAAAAGGGTTTCCGGATCCATATAATGCCTGTAGGAATGGCTGCTTTCACGGAACCGGGCTGCGTCTTCAGATTTTCCGAGATACTCGGCGGCATTGGCAACGGCCGCATCGGCTATGGCATATTCCATATCGAAGGCTATTGATTCAAGCATCGAATCCGAAGGGATGTAGCCGTACTTCTGGCGCTGGCCGAGGCCTCTGACGGTGTCTGTCATCGTGGTCTTCAGCGCATCCCAGGCCAGTTCTCTGTCGAAGCCGCCGAAGCCTTTGACAACCGCGTCCGCCACAGCTATCACGCCCGGGTTGCCGACCATGCAGTCGGTTTCATTGCCCACGAGATGCCATACCGGAAGCCTGCCCTGGATGCGGAATATGTCCAGCATAGTGTTCACCATATCATCTTCGCGGTCAGGATGCAGGATGGTCATAAGCGGCATCTCGGCGCGGTACGTGTCCCAAAGCGAGAAGGTAGTGTAGGCAGTCCTGTCAGCATCCGCGTCGCTGAACACCGACGGCATCATCATAGTGTGGTAAAGAGCAGTGTAGAAGACCGTCCTTGCATCGGTGTCGGACGTAGTGATGCTCACCTTTGAAAGTTCATCGTTCCAGGCCTTCGAGGCTGCCCTGGCGGTCGCTTCGAAATCCCAGCCCGGAAGTTCCGCGGACATATTCAAAGCCGCAGCCTTCATGCTAGTCGGAGAAACCGCCACCTTCACCATCACCTGCTCCCCCTCCGCCGTGCGGAAGCCGACCCTGAGGTAGTTCACCGAATATGTTTTCCCTTCCACCGAATATTCCTTCGCGGCAATCTTCTCGACGGAGTCGAACGGTTTCGAGAAGCAGGCCCGGAAATATATCCTCTGGTCCTTGGCCCAGCCGGTCGAGAACCTGTAGCCCTCCACGGTGCAGCTGTCGACAACGGACACGGATGTGTCATAGGCCCTGTCCCAGCAGCCTCCGTTCTCAAGGTCGAAGACCACGGCAGAACTGTCGGAAGCAGGGAAAGTGTAGCGGCTGAAGCCCACCCTCGTGGTGGCCGTCATCTCCGCAGTGATTCCGTAACGGGTCAGCGGAACGCTGTAGTAACCCGGTCTCGCGACCTCCAGGCTCCTGTCAGCATAAGACCACATTCCTGTAGCCTGCGCCGCCGCGACTGCTTCCGGCGAACCGTTCTCCGGCTCCGTTCCCCTTGAATATTCAACGGCTCCGACAACCGGCATCAGGGTTATGTCGAACAGGTCGCCGATTCCGGTTCCGCTCAGGTGAGTGTGGGAAAAGCCGATCACGGTCGAGTCGCTGGAGTGGTAGCCTGAGCACCAGTCCCAGCTCTGAGGTATGCTGGTAGGCCCGAGCTGCACGGCGCCGAATGGCACGCTGGCGCCGACGAACACGTGGCCGTGACCGCCGGAACCGATCTTGACGTTGACATATTCAGTAAAGTCCGCCTTCTGCGAGGTCGAGCAGCCGAAAGCGGCAACGGCCGCCGCAAGGGCAAGGGTTCTCAATGCTTTCATAATGTGGTACCGGTATGATTGTTCCGCGAATATACGATTCTTTTTGTTGATATCCGTTGATATTATTATCTTTGTTTGGATAAATGGAACCTTCCGGGACTGTCCGGACGGCTTCCGATAAACGAACGGTTATGGGCTTTTTTACATTTCCCGGAGAACAGGAACACAGAACATTCAACTACAAGCCTGTCTATTACGACAAGGAGGAGGAGCGCCGCAAACAGATGTTCGGCAAGGTGGACGGCTCGTTGGACAAAGAGAAGGAAAAGGGCGAGTACACACCCGGTTCCTACATCCGCGGCTCGTTCCGTGAAGGCAACTATGCCAGAAGACGCACGACATCGACCAAAGCGCAGAGAATCATCGGGATAGTAGGTCTCATCCTGCTTGCCGTGATTCTGATTTATTTCACGAAATTCTACTCTCTGCTGTAGGTTTGGATCTTTAGACTCAGTTAGATTAGTCTCAGTTAGACCAGATGGACCTGAAGATACTGCCAGGCAACATAGCGAATATGATCGCCGCCGGAGAGGTCGTGCAGCGGCCGGCTTCCGTGGTGAAGGAACTTGTGGAAAATGCCGTGGACGCCGGAGCGACACGGATTTCGGTCATCATCGGGGATGCCGGACGCACCCTGGTGCAGGTCATCGACAACGGGTGCGGAATGAATCCCGACGACGCTGTCCTCTGCTTTGAAAGGCACGCCACTTCAAAGATAGCGACGGCCGGTGACCTCGAAAACATCCTTACGTTCGGATTCAGGGGCGAAGCGCTGGCTTCGATTGCAGCAGTGGCGGAAGTCACGCTCAAAACCCGCACGGCCGGCCAGGAAGTCGGATGTCAAGTGGAATTCGCCGCTTCCGCGCACATTTCAACGGAAGAGACTGCCGTTCCTGAAGGGACGAACATCGCAGTCCGCAACCTTTTCTACAATGTGCCGGCCAGAAGAAAGTTTCTGAAATCCGACAACGTCGAGTTCAAGCATATAGTCTCGGAATTCACAAAGGTAGCGCTGACAAGACCCGAAATCAGTTTCTCGCTCACACACAACGGCAAGGATATCTATGTGCTGAAGCAGGCGAAATCCCTGAAATACAGAATACTGGACTTGATGGGTGCCACTTTGGCGGCAGACGTTGCGGATGTCTCCGCCGAGACTTCCGTCGTGAGACTGAGCGGATTCGTCGGAAGACCCGACGCTGCCAGAAAGACCGTGAGCAACCAGTATTTCTTCGTGAACGGAAGATATTTCCGGAGTCCTTACCTGCACAAGGCTGTGATGAACGCCTACGAGGGTCTGATTCCGGAAGGTGCCACTCCCCCGTACTTCATCTATCTGGAAGTCGATCCGCATTCCGTTGATGTCAACATCAGCCCGACGAAGTCGGAAGTGAAGTTCGAGGACGAATCCTTCATCTTCCAGGTGGTCTATGCCGCCGTCAGGGAGACGATTGGGAAGAATTCCTTCGCCGGAAGCATCGATTTCTCCAATCCGGAAGCCAGGGATATGCCGGTTCTCGGAGCGCATTTCTCTGAATACAAGCCGGATTCCATCCCCCAGGTCTCAATCGACACGGACTACGACCCGTTCGACCAGAAAGACTCGGGCGATGCGGCCGGTCCGGAATCAGGTTTCACTGCACGGCAGAGCGGGTCGTCCGTTCCTGCGGGACAGTTCATCGACAGGAGGGAGGACTACGGCAAGCTTTTCGAAGACAGGGCTCTGCCCGTTTCCCAGACTATCATCATCGGCGGTAAGTACATCCTGGCCCCGTCAAGAGACGGGCTGATGGTGGTGAACGTCAGGAGAGCGCGGGAAAGAATCCTCTTCGACAGGGCGCTGGCGGCGCTGACGAAGAACGGGCACGTCACCCAGGCCAACATGTTCCCCGTAAAGGTGCAGGTCGGTGTGGAGAACAGGACTGTGTTCGACGAAAAGGCCGAACTGCTGGCCTCGCTTGGATTCGACATCTCTCCTTTCGGCAACGACACCGTCGTGGTGAACGGAGTTCCGGAAGGATATTCCTGCGAAGAAGGGAAGGTACAGACGATGGTTTCCGACCTGCTGCTGATCCTTTCCGACGACAGTTGCTCACTGCCGGGAGTGATGGAATCCGCGATGGCGGAGAAATTCGCGCTTCTCGGAGCGTCGTCGGCCGAACCGCTTTCGTCTCCTATGGAAGCGAGACGGCTCCTGGACACCCTGCTCTCCGGAAGCAATGCCGAAATCACGGCAAACGGGAAAAAGATAATGACAATCCTTTCCGTCGCGCAGATGGAAAAAAACTTTGGAATTTAGGAATATGCCATACTACAGCTACAACGACAACAATTCAGGCTCCTTCCTGGGCTGGATTCCTCCTGTTACCAGGAACATACTGCTGGTCAACATCGTGATGTTCATCGCCACGCTGATCAACCAGGAATTCATGATCCGGACTTTCGCGATGTTCAATCCAGAATCGCCGTTCTTCCGGATCTGGCAGCCTGTCACCTATATGTTCATGCACGGGAGTTTCTGGCACTTGTTCTTCAACATGTTCTGCCTTGTGATGTTCGGCTCCGCACTGGAAAGGGTGATAGGCTCGAACAAATTCCTCATCTTCTATTTCGTGGCCGGTCTTGGAGCCATACTTCTGCACACCGCGGTGGGCTACATCCAGCTGGCGAACCTGGCTTCCTCCAGCCCCGGAATCCTCACTCAGGGACAGATTGACCTGCTGCGCACGCCGACTTTGGGAGCATCCGGTTCCATCTACGGGATCCAGATCGGCTACGCCATGCTTTACCCGAATGCCGTCTGGACACTTTTGTTCCCTCCGATTTCACTGAAAGCCAAATGGTTCGTGCTGATTTTCGTCGCCGTTGAACTGATTACGGGTGTGACCGGCACGACGGACGGCGTCGCCCATTTCGCCCATCTCGGCGGAATGCTTTTCGGGTTCCTGCTCCTCCTCTACTGGATCAAGAAAAATAAAATCTGGAGGCCTTGATGCAATCCCGGACAATGCAGCCCCGGACGCGGCGGACATTCCCGGACAAAAAAGACAGAAAATGAGACAGGCCGGAAACGAACAGCGGTTTTCAAGCGTGGCGGTAAGAGTGCTGATGCTCACGGCGGCATTCCTGCTGTTCCTAAGCTATGCCTCGATAGTGGCGAACCCTTCCAGAGCCTGGTTTCTGACCGTTCTCGGACTGCTTTTCGTGCCGATAGCGGTAATCAACCTTCTTTTCCTCTACCTGGCCGTCCGAAAAGGCTCAAGAGCCCTGATGATTCCTCTGCTCGCCCTTCTGCCTTCGGTGATATTCATAGGCCGCTACTTCCAGTTCTCCTCTGGTGCCGAGGAAAAGGCAGAGAACTCGGTTTCACTGCTGACCTACAATGTAGGAAGGTTTTCTCTCGGGAAAGACTCGAGCCTCAAGGGTGAAGAAGGAGCCGCCGCCTGCACGGATTCCATCTGTGATTTCATCAACAGGACCGACGCCGACATCGTCTGCCTTCAGGAAGTGAACATACCGGGAAAATCGGATGCGGCGAAGTTCTTTTCCAGACGGTTTCCGGGCTACCACGCAAGCTACTTCCTGTTCGTCACCGACAAAGGCAGTTACGGGAACGTCACGCTTAGCAAGTTCCCGATAGCGGACAAGGGCAAACTGACTTTTGACAAGAGTTCCAATATGGCGATCTACACCGACCTGGAGATCAGCGAGGGAACTACGGTCAGAGTCTACAACTGCCATTTCGAAAGCTACAACATCTCTCTGTCAAGACTGAAGGAATCCGTGGCAAGAAAAAACAGCGAGGTGATGTGGGAGACGGAGGAAAAGATGAAAAAGTCCATAAGGAGAAGGCCGGAACAGGTCGAGATGGTGATGTCGGACATCGAGGAATGCACGCTGGAAGCCATCGTGGCAGGAGATTTCAACGACAATCCGATGTCATACACCTACAACCGCCTGAAGAAAGGGCGGAAAGACACCTTCGTCGAGGCGGGCAAGGGATTCGGCGCGACCTACTCGTTCCTCTGGCCTTTCGTGCGCATCGACTATATTCTTTATCCTTCGCATTTCGGTGCCGCATCGCACCAGGTTCAGCATTTGGGATATTCAGACCACTATCCTGTCGTCGCTGAAATCAATCTTGAATGAAAGGGACTGAGGCCGGCCAGCAATCACTGGATGGAACTGATGTCGATCAGGTTGTTCAGAATCGCATAGACGGTGAGGCCTGCGACGGTCTTGATGCCCGTCTTGCGGGTGATGTTCTTGCGGTGGGTGATGACCGTGTAGATGGACAGGCTGAACTTGTCCGCGATTTCCTTGTTGAGCATTCCCTGGGCCACACAGACAAGAATCTCCTTCTCGCGGCTCGAGAGATCGTTACCATCGGAAGTCCCGTCCATCTGGCGTGAGGAATCCACGGCTGAATGCAGTTTGCGCACAATCGTCGCGGAATCGTCGTACAAGGACACCGAACCGTCGTACTGCTTGAGTATTTCATCGGTCACGGCCGGGCCTTCAAGAGCGATGACGGAGGCGTCGCTTGACTCGGCGATCAGCACACGCCCGTCCTTGCGGCTCTGAAAATCAAAGACCGCGGGATCTATGATGATGACATCAGTGTCGAGATTCCTCAGCCTGGCTTCCGAAGCCTTGGAACAGTCGCGCAGGTTCTCCTGAACGGTAAAATCCGCGTTGTCCGACAGTATGCCGGAAAGTCCGCGGGCTATGATGTCCGACGGAACTATCAATGTCACTTTCAGTTTACCTTCCATTGCGTTCAAGACTGCTGACTATCGGCACGAGAATGTTGTCCTCGACATAAGTGTGTCTTCTGAGGTCGTCACGGAAATGACAGATGGACAGGAGAGCGGCTATTCTCGGCTGCTGGGCGCATTCCGCCGGAAGGTACAGCATCACGATGTTCTTGAGATCCTCAAGTTTCTCCTCCACGTTCTCGTGGTGTTCCTGGAACTGTTCGATTGAATATTCAGACCCTCCCTTGCCGTCAAGAAGAGCCTCTACGTACGGGAAGACCACGCTCTCCTCGTAAGCGAAGTGCTTGTCCAGTTCATTCTTGTAGTCCGTGAAGAACTTGAGCACGACCTTCTTCTGCTTCCCGTCGCACGGAGCGACAAGCGCATCGATGGCCTTTTCAAGAGAACTGATCGCCATTCCCATATAGTGGAGGTGGGACGAATGCAGGTAACCTATGATATCCTGTATGTTTCCTCCGGCCAGTTCCGCCTGCGACGGGACGTGGTCCGGAAAGGAATAGACGTTGCAGATGAGGATGAAAGTGTCCGCATCGATGCCGCAGGCACGGCAGGCCTCGGACACGGACAGACCTGCATACTTGAGATCCAGGCCTGTTCTTGATATGACCTGCAGCAGACTGTAGTCGGCGTCAATCAGCTCGGAGAGCTTCATTCCGGTTGTCAGCATTTTCTTGCCAATTAAGTGAACGATAGTTGATGATCAATGCAAAGATAACGAATATTCCTAACTTACATCAGGATAGCCGTGATGTGGTAGCCCACGAAAGCGACAATCCAGGCCACGGCCATCGTGTAGGCACAGACGGCGATCGCCCAGCGCCATTTCCCGGTTTCGTTCTTGATCGCCACAAAAGTGGCGATGCACGGGAAGTACAGGAGTATGAAGATCATATAAGCCACGGCCGCCGGCAGCGAAACCGAACGCGCAAGGGTCCCCTGCAGCTGGGTGTCTCCCGCAAGGTCGGCGTCAGACACATCTTCGACGGCAGTTTCCGCAGAGACGACCGCACCTGCAGCGTCACCGGCCGCTGCAGCCTCAGCCTCATCCGGTGCATACATCACTCCGAGTGTGCTGACTACAAGCTCCTTGGCAACGACACCGGTAAGAAGGCCGATGTCCATCTTCCAGCTGAAACCTAGCGCGTCAAGAGCCGGCGAGACAGCCTTGCCGAGCTGGCCTATGTAAGAATGCTCCTGCTGGTACTCGGCGCCCTTGTCCGAACGAGGGAAATAGCCCAGGCACCAGATGATTACGGAACCGACCAGAATCGTGGTGGCCATCTTCTCGAGGTACTGCTTGCCCTTTTCCCAGGTGTGTCTCCAGATCGCCTTGCCGGTCGGAATCCTGTAAGGCGGCAGTTCCATCACGAACGGAAGGTCGTCCTCCTTGATGAACCGGCTCAGTACGAGAGCCGAGAGGATTGCGAGCAGAACGCCGAGGAAATATATTCCCAGAAGAGCCAGGGCCGCGTGATGAGGGAAGAAGGCTCCCGCGAGCAGGACGAAGATCGGAAGCCGTCCGGCACAGGACATGAACGGCAGGATCGCTATCGTTATGAGGCGGCTCTTGCGGCTCTCGATGGCCCTGGTGGCGAGGATGGCCGGCACATTGCAGCCGAAGCCCATCACCATCGGAATGAAGGACTTGCCGTGGAGGCCGATCCGGTGCATCAGCTTGTCCACGATGAACGCGGCTCGCGCCATATAGCCGGAATCTTCCATTATCGACAGGAAGAAATAGAGAATCAGGATGTTGGGCAGGAAGACCAGCACGCTCCCGACTCCTGCGATGACTCCGTCGACAATGAGGTCCTTGAGCCATCCCTCCTTCATGAAGCCCGCGACGAATTCGCCGAACTTAGCCACCAGCCAGTCGATCCAGTTCATCGGGTAGTCTCCCAAGGTGAAGGTGGACTGGAAAATCAGGTAGAGCAGGAGTATGAATATCGGGAAGGCTGCCCATTTGTTGGTGACCACAGCGTCAATCCTGTCGGTGACGGTCTTCTTCGGCTTTTCCTCGACGTGCGGGACGTAAGTCTCGGCGAGCGCGCCGTGGATGAATGAATATTTCGCATCCACTATCGCGGACTCCGCGTTGGTGTGCAGCAGATTCTCTATCCTGAAGGATTCCTCGTTCTTGGCCTCCCTTATCTCGTCCGAATTCGGGAGGGTGTCGATGACGTGTTCGATCTGCTTGTCGTTCTCAAGGAACTTGATCGCCAGGTAACGGGTCGAATACTTGTCACGGATGTCGGTGTTCTTCTGGATCAGCAGTTTCACACGGTCGATGCTCTTCTCGAGTTCGGCGCCGTGGTTGATGTGGATGTGTCTTGCCAGCCTCTCGTCGTGCTGCTCATAGATCTTGATCACGGTGTCGAAGAGTTCAGGGATTCCCGTACCGTCGCGGCTCACCGTCGGGCAGACAGGCACGCCGAGAAGGTAGCCGAGCTGTCTGATGTCCAGCTTGTCACCCCGGTCCTGAAGTTCATCATACATGTTCAAGGCCATCACGACCCGGAGGTTCATGTCGATGACCTGAGTGGTGAGGTAGAGGTTCCTTTCGATGTTGGACGCGTCCACGACGTTGACCACCACGTCCGGGACATTCTCTATCAGATTCTTGCGGACATAAAGTTCTTCCGGGCTGTAGGCGGACAGGGAATATGTCCCCGGCAGGTCCACCAGCACGAACTTGTAGCCTCCATATTCAAAGCGGCCCTCTTTCGCATCGACAGTCACTCCGCTGTAATTGCCGACGTGCTCGTGGCTTCCGGAAGCGATGTTGAACAGCGAAGTCTTGCCGCAGTTGGGATTGCCGACAAGCGCCACACGGATGACGTGGTGCCGTTCCTTGGCGAGACGCGACATTTCAAGATTGAGGGTGGCGACTTCGTCGCAATCGTCATCGACTATCGATGAGAAATCCTGCCTTGCGTCCACCGCGGCCTTCGCTTCCTCCTCGCTGATGACATCTATGAGTCCAGCCTCAGACCGCCGCAATGAGACCTTGTAGCCAAGTATCTCATATTCAATAGGATCCTTCAATGGAGCATTCAGCACCACCTGTACTTTTTTTCCGGAGATGAAGCCCATTTCGATGAGCCTCTTGCGGAAGCCTCCGTGGCCGTTCACCTTGGCGATGACGCCTACTTCTCCCGTTTTCAGTTCTGATAATTTCATCGTGGCCGCAAATGTGCCACAAAGTTATTCATTTTTCAAGACTTGCTAAATCCCTAACTGTTGGTATTCGAATAAGGCCAATCACAACAAAGTGTTACATCTCACTCATCCTCCCGTTTCAGATGAAGCAGAAAACACTATCTTTGCGATATGGAAAACAGACGGTTTTTGGAGTGCTGCTGCACGGACGCGGCAGAAGCACTCGAAGCGCAGGCAGGAGGCGCCAGGAGGGTTGAACTTTGCGAAGACCTGAGCTGCGGCGGCGTCACGCCGGGCAGGGAGAACATCGAGGAGACGCTGCGCAGCGTGAACATTCCGGTGAACGTTCTGATCAGGGCCAGGGGCGGAGATTTCGTCTACGATGAAGATGAAGTCGAAGAGATGGTCCGCTCGGTCAGGATGTGCAGGGAACTCGGCGTAAACGGAGTGGTCATCGGTGCGCTCGGAAAGGACGGAAGCGTCGACACAGGGACCGCCGGAAGGCTCATAGCCGAAGCGAAGGGGCTTCACCTGACCTTTCACCGGGCCTTCGACGAGTGTTCGGATCCGTTCAAGGCCCTTGAGGACATCATCGCTCTCGGCTGCGACCGCCTTCTGACGGCAGGACACGCCACCAACGTCAACGACGGAAAGGAAATGCTCAAGCGGCTGAACGCAAAGGCCGACGGCAGAATCATCATCCTGGCCGGCTCCGGAGTCAGGCCTGGCAACATCGCGGACATCGAGGCTTATGCCGGCATCAAGGAATTCCATTCATCCTCGCACGGGGCGGCCGGGAGGACATCCCGGGAGACAGTTGCCGCGATGGTGACGCCGGTTCATTGCACTGAATGATTTTCTTCGTATATTAGCACGATAACGGAAAACATCAATTAAAAACACGACGAATATGAAAAGCATCTTAAAAATCATCGCCCTCGCTTTTCTGACGATTCCGGCAACGGTTTCGGCAAAGGATTCACAGACGGTCATCAACGTGATTCCTTACCCTCAGAGCGTTGAAATCGACAAAGGCTCATTCAAGGCCGCAGGAGCCAACTTCAACTGCGACAAAGACATTGACGACGGCTCCCAGTCCCTCATAAGGGAATTTGCGGACCGGATTTCCTTCATAAGCGGAAGGATGTGTTCATTCGCAGCCCCGCTCGGGCTGAACGGTTCCGCCTCGGCCCAGACCAAAGGATTCATATTCCTGAAGGACGGCGGGAAGGCTCCGGAGGAATATTCGATCGACATAACCGCAAAGAACTGCACGGTCAAGGCCTCCTCCTACAACGGTTTCCTGTATGCCATTCAGACGCTCAAGCAGCTGACCAGCGCCAACATATTCAGCAAGGTTCCCGTCGCCTCGGAGAAATTCTTCTTCCCTTGCGTCAGGATCCAGGACAGGCCGCGCTTCGGCTACAGGGGAATGCACCTTGACTGCTCAAGGCATTTCTTCTCCGTTGAAGAAGTCAAGAAGTACCTTGACATAATGGCGCTCTACAAGCTCAACCGCTTCCACTGGCACCTCACCGACGACCAGGGCTGGAGGGTGGAAATCAAGAAATATCCGAAACTCACCGAAATCGGAGCCTTCAGGAACGGCACGATGGTCGGCAAGGACTGGGGCACCAATGACGGAATACGCTACGGCGGCTACTACACTCAGGAACAGCTAAAGGACGTCGTCGCCTACGCCGCGAAACTCGGAATCACAGTCATTCCGGAAATCGACCTTCCGGGACATATGATGGGAGTCCTCGCAGGATATCCGGAACTCGGATGCTCCGGCGGTCCTTACGAAGTCTGGACGGAATGGGGCGTTTCCGACAAGGTGCTCTGCCCGGGCAAGGAGGAAATGTTCACCTTCCTTGAGGACGTGTTCACAGAACTGACGGAAATCTTCCCTTCCGAATACATTCACATCGGCGGAGACGAATGCCCTAAGACCGAATGGGAGAAATGCCCAGCCTGCCAGGCCAAGATCAAGGAACTCGGCATCACCGCGCAGAACGGACAGAGCGCCGAACAGTACCTGCAAAGCTACGTGACCGCGAGGATTCAGAGTTTCCTCAACGGCAAAGGCCGCAGGATCGTCGGCTGGGATGAAATACTTGAAGGGGAACTCGGGGAAGGAGCCACGGTTATGTCCTGGAGAGGCACAGCCGGCGGAATCAAGGCTTCCAAGATGGGTTTCGACGTCATAATGACTCCTAACACTTACTGCTACTTCGACTACCTCCAGTCACAGGACACCGACAAGGAGCCCCTGGGCATCGGAGGCGATCTCCCTCTTGAAAAAGTCTATGGCTATGAACCTTTCGAAGGACTTGATAAAGATCAGCAGAAGCACATACTCGGAGTGCAGGCGAATCTCTGGACAGAGTACATCGCGACTCCGGAGCACCTTGAATATATGCTCCTTCCAAGAATGACGGCGCTTAGCGAAGTGCAGTGGTGCAAACCTGAAGACAAGAACTTCGAGAGGTTCACCTCTTCGCTCAAGGCGGAATCCTTCAGGATTTTCGACATTCTGGGCTACAATTACAGAAACTTTTAATTTTATGAATATGAAAAAGAATATTATTTCACTTCTTACCTGCACCGCAATGGCGGCGGCGATAGCTGGCTGCGGCAACGGTGCAAAGAAAGCGGAAGCTGAAGCGGCGGCAGAACAGGACAGACAGGATTCCATCGCAGCCGCAGCGGAGGCAGAAAAGACAAAAACAGTTATGGACATCATTGCAAATCTGCCGGACGAACCGGTATTCGACATCGTGACCAATCTCGGCACTATCAAGGTCAAACTCTACAGCAAGACACCAGAACACCGCAAGAACTTCGAAAAGCTTGCGCTCAAGGGCTACTACGACAATCTGCTCTTCCACAGAGTCATAAACGGCTTCATGATCCAGGGAGGAGACCCGTTCACACGTGACACCTCAGCCGCTGCCGTGGCGAAATACGGCCAAGGCGGTCCGAACTACACCATCCCGGCAGAGTTCGTTCCTGAATATGTCCACAAGAAAGGAGCGCTGGCAGCGGCCAGAAGGGGTGACGCCGCCAATCCGATGAAAGAGTCTTCAGGATCCCAGTTCTACCTTGTACAGAACGCCGATGCCTGCGCACAGCTCAACGGAAGCTATACGGTGTTCGGAGAAACGGTCGAAGGACTTGACATAATAGACAGGATAGCATCGGTGGCCACCGACAGAAAGGACAGGCCGCTTATGGATGTCAGGATCCAGACCATCAAACTGGACGAGAGTTGCCAGCCGAAAGCAGCTGACAAGGAAGAAGATGGTACGCAAAGTGAATAAATTTTCAATTAAACGATTCAAAATACCCCCCCCCCATTTTGACCAA
>CAVCDF010000127.1:0-8941 GCA_963600795.1 Anaerotignum sp.
ATATGGTCGGCCTCGGCCACGGTCGACGCTCCGGAGGATTCCACGGTGCCTGCGGTTGAAATGAACGGAGTTCCGGACGGTCTGTGCATCGTCCGCCTCAAACTGACCGGCAAGGACGGCGGAGTGGTTTCCGAGAACCGTTATTTCAAGAACTTCCGCAACGGCTCCGATACCGGTGACTACCGTGGTCTTGTCGGAACCCGCTGGCTCGAGTCATTTGAATGAGATGCCGATGAGACGAAAAGGAGAGGGCGACCGGAAAACGGCCGCCCTCTCCTTTGTAAAATCCTGTCCGTGGGAAATCCCGTCCGGAAGTATCTCCGACTGACAAGTCTGAAGCGTACTAAAGCGTGGTGAGGCGGAAGTTCCTCCAGAGCAGCTTGATGTTGTTGCCGTCGTGAATCTGGAGCATTATCCTGCCGTCCTTTGAACCGATGAGTCCGTCGTTGATGTCGATCATAGCCTCGCCGTTGAGCCAGGTCTTGACGTTGTCGCCTTCGACTCTGAGCCTCAGCGTGTTCCATTCGCCTTCCTTGAGAATTTCCTCTTTCTCGTCAGGAATCTGGACAAGCCAGCCGCGCCCGTAGGATTCGTAGATTCCGCCAGTGTCGCTTCCCTTCGGAGCCACTTCGCACTGCCATCCGTTGACGATGTTGTTCCGGTAGCCTCCCTCGACGAATGAATGGAAGAACAGGCCGGAGTTGCCGTTGGAGCACTGCTTGAATTCCACTGTCAGGTCAAAGTCCTTGTAGTATTCCCTGGTTCCGAGGTAGCCGTAGCGCAGGTCCTCGCCGTTCTCGGTTACAAGATTGCCTTCTTCGTCGACTCCAGTGCGCATGCTTCCGAAGAGTTCCCAGCCGTGAAGGTTCTTGCCGTTGAACAGGCTGATCTCCTTTCCGGCGCCCTTGTACGGAAGCTCCTTGATTTTGATGTTGCGGAATGAGGCCGGGTCGCCGTGGTCCTGAAGGCAGATTACGCCCTCGTGGGCGAGTCCGTATTCAGTGGCGTTGCCCCATTTCCCGCTGGCCTTTCTCTCGAACCAGTCATCGGTCCAGGCTTCGAATTCGAGAATCTTCTCGCCGTTCAGCCAGTGCTCGACGTGTCCGTTGTCGAACACAATCTTTGAATTGTTCCACTCTCCCTGAGGATTGACGTGCATCTTTGCGCTGTCCGGCAGATGCATCGCATAGTCGACACCGAGTTTCTGCCATTCCTCGAGTTTTGAAGGAGCGTTGACCTCCTCCCAGCCCTCGTTGTCGATCAGCTGGTATTCAGGGCCGGTCACGTAAGGAACATCGAATTTCGGACTCTCGACGACGTGGTAGAGCATTCCGCTGTTGCCGCCGTGTGTGAGTTTCCAGTCCCAGGACAGTTCGAAGTTGGCGTACTTCCTGTCTGTCACGATGTAGCCGGCACCGTCGGCACCGTTGCCTGAAGCCTGGATGCAGCCGTCGACCACTGTCCAGCCGTTTGTCAGAGAGTCTCCGTTGTAGTCACGCCAGCCTTCAAGGTTTTCGCCGTTGAACAGCAGAACCCATCCTTCGGCCTTTTCCGCTGAAGTCAGTGTGTTCGGTTTCGGTGCGCACGAAACAACAACCGCGGCCGCCGCTACTGCCGCAGTGATCAGAAATGAATTCTTTCCCATCGCTTATGATTTTAATTATGTGTCCGGAATTATGTCGGGAAAGTGGAGCATAGGAGGATCGAACTCCTGACCTCAAGATTGCGAACCTTGCGCTCTACCAGCTGAGCTAATACCCCATTGGGACTGCAAATATAATAAAAATAGATGAAGAACCGCATCATTGTTGTAAATTTGCACAACTTTTTGGAAGAAAGATGAAGAAAGGCTCAATCACACTCGAAGCCCCGTTCGAACTGGAAGCGGGCGGCAGCGTCAGGAATATTCACATAACTTACCATTCTTCGGAAAAGGAATACGACGGGAAGCGCAAGGTCGTCTGGATCTGCCACGCTTTGACGGCGAACTCCGATCCTGAGGACTGGTGGCCGCAGATGGTTGGCCCAGGGAAACTCATCGACACCGGGAAATACTTCGTAGTCTGCGTGAATATGCTTGCGTCGCCTTACGGCTCGTCCGGACCGGCCTCGACCGACCCGGCGACCGGCCGTCCGTATTTCTTCACATTCCCGGCACTCACCATACGTGACCTGATAAGTGCGACGGTCGAGGTCCGCAGGCATCTCGGGATTTCCTGCGTCGATCTTCTCATCGGAAGTTCAATCGGCGGTTTCCAGGCTTCGGAATGGGCCGTTACGGAACCTGACGTCATCAGAAGGCTTGTCCTGATGGCGACCGACGTCAGGGTATCTCCCTGGCTTACCGCATCGTGCGAGGCGCAGAGAATGGCTCTCGAGGCCGATCCGACCTTCAGGGCGGCGGAGAGTCTGGACGGGGGCAAGGCTGGGCTCAAGTGCGCCAGGGCCCAGGCTCTGATTTCCTACAGAAGCTACGAAGGCTACTGCACCACCCAGCAGGAAGCCGATCCGGACACCCTGTTTGCGACAAGGGCGGCGTCCTACGAACGCTACCAGGGCGAAAAACTGGCGAAACGGTTCGATGCATATTCCTATTATTATCTCTGCAATGTGCTTGACAGCCACAATGTCGGAAGGCATCGCGGGGGAGTGGCCGCCGCCCTGGGCAGGATTTCCGCCGCCACCACCGTCATCGGAATCGACAGTGACGGGCTTTTCCCGCCGCGGCAGATGAGAGAGTGGACCAGTATGATTCCGGGCGCGGATTTCAGAGAAATCACATCGGCTTTCGGCCACGACGGATTCCTGCTCGAAACAGAGCAGCTTACGAAGATTGTCGGACCGATTCTGGAGTCTCTCGGTTAGTTCTATTTCCTCGTAGAGGCGATGAAGTCGCCGTATCTTACAAAGTCATCTGGCAACGGCATACCATAGACTTTCTCCCTGAGAAAAAGGCCGAAATCATTGATGTCAGGATGCCGCAGCTGCTCTTCGACTGAGATGGTTTCTCCGACTCCGACCCTCAGCCGGCGGTGCTTCTTGTTGACCAGTTCGTGCGGCAGCTGAAGCAGCCTCACGCGCCAGTCGATCAGCCCGAGGTTGTAGAACCAGAAGGAGTTGTGGTCGAAGAATCTGACAGGGACGACCGGGACTCTGGCTTTCGCTATCAGCCGGATGACAGCTTCCTGCCATTCGCGGTCTCTGATCTTCATTTCCTTGAGGCTCAGGTCGGACACCGCTCCGGATGGAAAGAATCCGACCGGCTCGCCGTCGTGAAGTCTTGAAAGAACCTCCCTAACTCCCTGGACATTCTTCGCCGTAGTCCTGTTGTTCAGGTCGTTTTTCGGATTGACGACTATCAGACTTGGAGTCAAGGCTTCGATGACCGAAAGGAACTCGTTGACCATCACCTTGAACCCTGGCCTCAAATGGCCTATAAGGTCTATCAGGATGACGCCGTCGATGCCTCCGTACGGATGGTTGCTGACGGTTATGAACGGTCCGTCCGGCAGTGAGGAAAGCCTCCGGGAGCCGCCCAGCAGGTAATTGACTCCAAGTTTCTCAAGAAGTTTGCCGGCGAATTCGGCTCCTCTGTTCTCGTCGATGCTGTCATAGATGTCCGACAGCTTCCTTATGGACAGAAGCCATCTGAGAAAACGCGCGGATGCATTCCCGAACTTTCCTTTGAAAACGGGTGCGATGCGCTCAATCTGTTCTACCGGAAGAAGAGGCATTACTTTTCCCTCTTCGGCATAGGGTCCTTCTCAGCGTACCAGCGTGCATCCTTGATGATGGTGACAAGGTAGATGGCGACAAGCAGAAGGAGAATGAATATTCCTGCGACGTCAAGCGCCCTGAGGTCGAAGGTCCTGCCCAGGACTGTTACCGTGGTGCAGAACTCCCTGAGGGAATTTATGAATATGAACGCGATGTTGAGGAATATGGCGAGCACTCTGAATTCCGTCGGGCCGAGCTTGGCATACGTGAGCCGGAACTCGCTCCTGAGATGGGCGTTCACGCTCACGTTCACTGTCAGACAGAGATAGACCGCGAAGATCATAAGCGCAAGGTCCAGCCGCATGAGGCAGGACAGGCCTATGCCGAGAAACATTATCGCCTCGTTGATGCAGTCGACCGTGTGGTCAAGATAGTAGCCGTAGATCGGCCTCTGCGTCTTGCGCACTCTTGCCAGAGTGCCGTCCAGCGAATCGCCGTACCAGTTGACTACGAAACCGAGACAGCTGAGCCAAAGGAAATTGACATTGATTCCGCAGAGAACGTACCCCGCGCCAATCATTATCGCTCCTATCGTACCTATAAGCGTCAGCGTGTCGGAAACCACCCATCCCGGCTGTCTTTCAGCCAGCCAGACAAGAGCCTTTTTCTCGACTCCGTTGAGAATCGAAGTCTGTATCCTTTCCGCCTTTCTGTCAGTCATATTCATTGATCGTGATTTGATTGTTCCGTTAGATGTCCTTCGTGTAGATTCTCGCTCTCTTGTGCAGGCGGTGCTCGAACCGTCCCCACAGGTTCTGCACGTTGTGGTTGTCCTCCAGTTCGCGGGTGCTCTCGACGTACTTGATTCCGTTCCTGTGCATTCCCTTGCCGATCTTGGAGATGATCATCGCGTTGACTCCCTTGTCCTGGTACTCCTTTGAAATCGCTATCAGCAGGGCATCGATGGTGTCGTTGTGCCTGAGCGCGTGGAGAACGTGTATGAAGCCGAACGGGAAGAGATGCCCCTTGGCCTTCTGAAGCGCTTTCGACAGCGACGGAAGCGTGATTCCGAAGCCGACGACCTTGTCGTTCCTGTCCACGATGACAGAGACGTAGTCAAGGTTCAGGTTCGGGAAGAACTGGTTCTTCAGGTCTTCGCACTGGGCGGCGGACAGTTCGGAAAAGCCGTGCAGGACGGAATAGCATTCGTTCATCACGCTGAAAATCCCGTCGGCGTACTTGCGCAGCAGTTCGTTCTTGTTCTTGTACTGTCCTTCGTGCAGTCCGTTGCGCTCCGCCACAAGGTTGGAGAACCTGGTGTACCTGTCAAGGTTGTCCGGCACGGTTATCAGATACTCCACGAAGTCGGTCTCCTTGGCGAAGCCTTCTTCGAGAATCATCTTCTCATAGTAGGGAGCGTTGTACTTGCCGTAGGCGGTCGGAAGCTGGTCGAATCCGTCCACAAGGATTCCCGCCACGTCGAATTCAAGGAAACCTACAGGCCCCTCGATGATCTCCATACCGGACTCGGCGGCATATTCCCTCACCTTTTCCATAAGGGCGTGCACGACTTCCTGCGATTCGATGAAGTCTATCCAGCCGAAGCGGCAGATCTTCTTGTCAACCTTGCGGTTGTACTTATGGTTAATGATGCCGGCGACTCTGCCGACAATCGTTCCCTTCTCATCGTAGGCAAGCCAGTACTTGCCGTCGCAGACCTCGAAAGCGCGGTTCTTGCCCGGAGTCAGGGTGTCCATGTCCATCGAAACTATCTGAGGAACATAGTACCTGTTGTCGGCATACAGCTTGTTCGGGAACTGTACGAAACGCCTAAGTTCCTGTCTGCTTGTGACTTCCTTGATAATGACCGTCATGTTTTTTCAGTTATCAAGATGCTAATTTAGTAAAAAATCGCAAGAATGTCCTGATGTTTCTTGAATATAAGCATTGCAGCTTACTTTTGAACTGCCGTCCCGTGCTGTGTCGCGCTCCGGCTCCGGTTCACTACGGCCACGCCGCAGAACACCATGACTATCGCCACTATTTTCTGCACCGTCATCACGTCCATCCCGCTGAACACGCTGATGAGGCTTGCCAGAATCGGCTGCAGGTAAGTGTACATCGCAACGATCGTCGGCCTGACATTCTTCTGCCCCACGGGAATCAGGAAATAGGCGACGAAGGTCGCGAAGAAGATCAGGAAGCCTATTTCAAGCAGCACCCTTGAACTTATCGCGGCGTAGTCGGTGGATGCAAGGTCCTTAGCGGAGAACGGCAGCGAGATCAGCAGCGAGAAGAGGAACATCCATTTCATGAAGGTGATGACTGAATATCTCTGGATCAGAGGCCTGAATGCGCCGAGGTAGATGGAGAAGCTTATGCTGTTGATGAACAGCAGCACGAATCCCATCGGCTTCGTGCTTTCCACGCCGTTGTGGCTGTGCACCGAGTTGAAGATCAGGAAAAGCACGCCGATGAGACTGATCAGGACTCCGGCAGCTTTCTTCGGGGTGATCGGTTCCTTCACGAATATGAAAGCGAAGAACATCGTGAAGATCGGTCCTAGGGTCCCGATGACGGAAGTGTCGATGGTGGTCGCCATCGTTATTCCCTTTAGAAACGAGTACTGGGTTATGAAAAGACCGAACACGGAAGCGACCGCGATAGCTCCAAGGTCTTTCAGCGGGACTCTTTCCTTAGGCGTGAACAGTGAAATCAGCCAGAACAGGGCGGAAGCGCCGATCGCCCGCAGCGAGAACAGAGCGATGGGGGAGACTGTCTGGGAGTTTGATATGTCTTTTGTCAGCACGATGTTGACACCGAATATCGTGTAGGCCAGGGCAAGCGCCAGGTGGCCTTTAAGATGGTCGCTGATCATAATATGCTTATTCTTTCCATTTTCATTTCAAAACCGTTAGCGGACCGCCGTCTCCGCCCCGGAACACTCCGGACATATTCCTTTGACCACATAGCTGACGGTCCTGGGAATGTAGCCTTCCGGCAGGCGGACTTCTGGCGCCTGGATGTCCTCGATGCAGAATGTGCGGTGACAGGCTTCGCAGAAGAAATGAATGTGCGCGTCCTCGTCCTTTTCCGCATCGCAGCTGAGGCACAGTTCGTAGCGGGTCCCGTCGCCTCCGTCCTCAATCGTGTGGACCATGCGGTGCTCCCTGAACAGGACGAGGCTTCTGAATATGCCCGACTTGTCGATCGTGCCTATGATGTCCTCAAGTTCCATCAGGCTCAGCGGGCGTCCTTCCTCAAATAGAGTCTTAGCCACCGTCAGCCTGTTGGCCGTAGCCTTCACTCCGTGCCTTTCCAGCAGTTCGGTCAATTCGGTGTTTGACATACGCTATCATTTTTTCCGACGCAAATTTAGTCATTGTCACCGTTTATTTGCAACCTGGTTGCAGGAATTTATCCGGACATTTGCACCGTCAGAATCGTGAACATTATGGAAAAGGAAAACAGGAACAGGCTTGTGCGGATCGTCGTTTCCGCCTTTCTTCTGGTTGTGGCTGTGGCGGTCGAGAAAAAGTTTGACCTCAGCGTGTGGCAACTGCTTTTGGTCTATCTGGTGCCGTATCTCACAGTCGGTTACGATACCCTGCTCGAAGCCGGGGAGAAAGTCGTCCGGGGAGAACTCTTCGACGAGGATTTCCTGATGAGCGTGGCCACGGTCGGCGCTTTGTGCATCGGATTTCTGCCCGGCGCCGAGACGCAGTTCCCGGAGGCGGTAGGCGTGATGCTCTTCTTCCAGATCGGGGAGCTTTTCGAGGAAATCGCCGAAGGCCGCAGCCGCAGGTCTATCTCCAATCTGATGGACATCCGTCCGGACACCGCCAACGTGGAGCGTGACGGCAAGGTCCTGACCGTGTCCCCGGACGAGGTCAAGGTAGGGGAGACCATAGTCGTGAAGCCTGGAGAGAAAGTCCCGATGGACGGGGTCGTCATCGAAGGACGGTCCAGTCTCGACACGGTGGCTCTGACCGGAGAGAGCGTGCCGAGAGGCATAGCGGAAGGTGATGAAGTCATTTCCGGCTGCGTCAGTCTGACTGGAGTCCTTAGAGTGAGGGTCACCAAGGCTTTCGGAGAGTCCACCGCCTCGAGGATCCTTGACCTTGTCGAGAACGCTTCGCAGAACAAGTCGAAGAGCGAAGGGTTCATCACCCGTTTCGCCAAGGTCTACACCCCTGTCGTTGTCATAGCCGCCCTGGCCCTGGCCTTTGTCCCGCCGGTACTGTCCGGCGATTTCGGCGGCACGTTCGCGACCTGGCTTTACAGGGCGCTGACCTTCCTGATTGTCTCCTGTCCTTGCGCCCTTGTGATCTCCATCCCGCTTTCCTTCTTCGGAGGCATCGGCGGAGCCTCGTCGAAAGGCATCCTTGTCAAGGGCTCCAACTACCTCGAAGCCCTGGCGAAGGTCGGGACAGTAGTCTTCGACAAGACCGGCACACTGACGGAAGGCGTGTTTGAAGTCACCGCCATCCATCCGGAAATCCTTGACGAAAAGGAACTCCTTCACCTTGCGGCGCACGTGGAAAGATATTCGTCGCACCCGATCGCCGTGTCGCTGAAGAACGCTTTCGGGAACGAGGCGGACGGCTGCAGCGTCGAGAGCGTAGAGGAGGTCGCCGGCCACGGAGTGCGCGCGGTGGTGAACGGCAGTACGGTCTGCGTCGGCAACACGAAGATGATGGATGCCGTCGGTGCGGTGTGGAAGCCTTGTGAAAAGAGCGGCACGATAGTCCACGTCAGCGTGGACGGGGAATATGCCGGCCACATCGTGGTCTCCGATAGGATCAAGGCTGATGCGGCGCAGGCCGTCAGCGCCCTCAAGGCTGAGGGCGTGGCTAAGACGGTGATGCTCACCGGGGACAAGCGCGAGGTCGGTGAATATGTCGCCTCGACCGTGGGCCTTGACGAGTTCCGTGCGGAACTTCTGCCGGTGGACAAGGTCTCCGAGGTCGAAAAGCTTCTCTCTGAAAAGCCTTCCGGAAAGACGCTGGCTTTCGTGGGCGACGGCATCAACGACGCTCCTGTCCTCGCCAGAGCTGACCTGGGCATAGCGATGGGCGGTCTGGGTTCCGATGCGGCCATCGAAGCGGCCGACATTGTGCTGATAGACGACAAGCCTTCAAAGATTGCTCTCGGCGTGAAGATCGCCCGCAGAACACTTCGGATAGCCAGGGAGAACACCTTCTTCGCCATATTCATAAAGCTC
>CAVCDF010000128.1:0-19289 GCA_963600795.1 Anaerotignum sp.
GGTGGAAACGCTGTAGATGTCTGCACCCCGGCTCAGCATCAATGTCGCTGCGGTATGTCTGAAGCAATGGAAAGTGAACGGCTTGTCAATTCCGGCATCTTTCAACCACTGTTTGAGCGGCTTCTGCACCATAGTCCTTTTGAACCCCTTGAACACAAGACCTTCCTCCCTCGGACCGCACCAAGCGAGGGCTTCATCGCTGATGAACACCGTTTCAAGCCTTCTGGACTTGACGATGTTCTTGTGAATGCACCACCCTCCATCAGGAGCTTTGATAATCTGGCTCCAGTCCAGTGTCTCAAGGTCACTGAGGCGGAGGGCTGAGAAAATCGCAAAGATGGAGATGCGCCGCAGCACGTCAATCTTGCAGGGCGTGTTGACGAGACGGCGGAATTCTTCCATCGTAAGATATTCTTTGTCAGTCTTTTCTGTTTTGATGTCCTCAAAGAAGTCGTTAAGGTTCTTGTCGAGGATTTTGTCCACATACGCCTGTTTGAGGATGGAACGGAAGGTTATGAGGTAGCCGGCAGCGGTGTTCCTTTTAATCCGCTGGCCGGTGGAGTGGTTGACAGCCTCATTAAGCAGGAAATCTCTGAAGTGCTTGCACATCACTACGCTCAGGTTTCTGAACTTGCAATGTCCGCCGCAGAACTCGACGAACTGTTTGTAGCAGGCTTCCCACTTGGTATGCCTTCGAGCGGCCTCGATGCGGAAGTATTCGAGGAAATCGCCTTCCTTCAGGCTCTTGTCGAGGAATCCGAACTCTTCATTGCGAATCTGGACGATTCTCTTGCCCTTGATGGCATTGGCGAGGTCTTCGATTTCCTGATTGTATTTGCGCTCCGCTGCATTCTTGGGCTCCGCAATAAGATACAGATTCAAGTTTTCTGTCCTCACCGTCTTTCGGGTGCGGATGTTATAGTAACGCGGGCTGAAGACCAGGCGGAGAGAAATCTTCCCGTTCTTGAGTGGCCTGCGCTCCAGTTTGACATTGGTATGATTCGACATAATTGTTGCGATTATGAGTTGTTTAAAGTTGTTGCAATGGATTGTCATGCTTTGTGTGCAGCACCGCGAGAAATCGGGTGCAAGTATAACGCTTTTTTGCGCTTAAATCAGTGGTATTCAGCCCCGGAAATGAAAATTGATAATAGTTTGATAACTTTATCAACCATTATTTTCGGAGGAAGGGAGCGAAATGAACCGCATAGCCGCGTCGTAGTCGCTTCGGCGGAACTTCACGAAGCGCCCGGTCTGGACTCTTTCGATGCTGTTGTAGCGGAGTACATTGTAAACCTGGTCCCTTGTCTGGCCATATTTCGCCATTGCCTCCTGGACTGTGTACCACACGTCCGGTGAACCGCCTCCCCGGACTGTGTCGAAATGGATCTTGGAGTAGTAGGTGACATTGTGGACTTTCTTCCGTGGGATGTTGTAGTCGCTGGCGATGTCATAGACAGAAGTCAGCGCGAGGCCGTATTTCTCTTGAATCTCAGCAGCGGTGTACCACTCGGTGATTTCAGGATGACTTTCTGCGGCTCTTTTCCTGAAAAGTGCTTCCACCTCGTCCTGATAATAATAGAGACGGTTCTTGTGACGGATGGAGGTTACCCCGGAGCCTTGAAGAATCTTGTCAGCACCGGCAAATGAATAGCCGTATTTCTCAGCCACCTCCTTTGTAGTGGTGTAGGCTCTCTCGATTGCCGGATTTATCACCTGAGACGATTCGGAGAGGGGAGTCGCTGTCTGTTTCTGTGGGGTGGTCCGATAAGGCGGGGCATTATCGAAGGCTGCGTCAACATCCGCCCTTCGGATGAATGTCTTTCCTCCTGTCTGGATGACCGTGAAGAGTCCCTTTTTGAGATAGTTGTAGGCAGTTGAACGGCATACGCCGAGATAATCCGCCAGCAGGCGGGGAGTAAGAACCTCCGAATCTCTTCTCAGAGACTTTTGCTTGAGGGCATTGTCTGAATCCACAATCCCTTGGGTCATTTCCCGGATGTGCTGCTTGTTGGCAAGTGACGCACACCGTTTCGAGCAGAACCTTGTGCTGCTCTTCTGCGCAGTGAATGTGGCTCCACACCACTGGCAAACCATTCCTTTGTAAAGCATCTTTGTCCAAATTTTGACTGAATTTTTGTCCATTCGTGTACAACCGTGTCCAATGATGTCCAACTGTGTCCAGAAGGAACAACGACCTCGGTGACATCAGTGGAAAAATCCGTCAAGAAGGGGACGACGGTGCCGATTTGTGGCTGAAAGATGCTCAAAAAGCCCCGAAATTGCACGTCCGGCCGCTCAGAAATAAAAATGAGAGCCACCGCCAAGTGACTCTCATTTAATACTTTACGCTTGAATTAAAGCATTGCCGTTAAGCTGTTCACTTTCCGATGCAGAAATTCTTGAAGATGTTGCCCAGGACTTCGTCGGGGGTGACTTCGCCGGTGATGGAGCCGAGGTGGCGGAGGGCCTCGCGGAGGTCCTCGGCGAGGAGGTCGGGAGTGAGGCCGGCGGAGAAGGATTTCTTGACCCTGTCAAGGGCCCCGGCGGCTTTCACGAGAGCCTGGTAGTGCCTCAGATTGGTCACAACTGTCTGGTCAGAATCCAAAGCAAGGGCTTTCTGAGAGTCTGAGAGTCGTTTTTTAAGGTCGTCCAGCCCGAAACCAGTCTTGGCCGAAATGTAAAGCTTAACTGCCTTCTCATCAGTAGAAGAAACGGATTTGTTGATTAGGCTAACATTTGTGTTATCTCCCCACGTGTCTACTTTATTCAGCAAAACTATCAACTTTTGCGAATGAATGTCCAGTTTCGAGACGATGGCAGAAATCGAAGCCTCGTTCTCTTCCTCGGAAGCTGTGACATCGAGCAGGGCGAGCACCACGGAAGCCTCGTTCATCTTCTTGTACGACCTCGTTATGCCGATTTTCTCGACCTCGTCGGAGGTGTCGCGGAGTCCGGCGGTGTCGATGAAACGGAACATCACGCCGTCTATGGTCATCGTCTCCTCGATGGTGTCGCGCGTGGTGCCGGCGATGTCCGAAACGATGGCGCGGTCGTCCCCGACAAGAGCGTTCAGCAGGGTGCTTTTCCCGGCGTTGACCGCGCCTACGATCGCGACCGGAACCCCGTTGCGCAGCGCGTTCCCGTACCTGAAGGAGTCGGTGAGTTTATGAATATGTCCGAGTGTCCCGTCGAGAAGTCCTGCGAGCCGGGACCTGTCGGCGAACTCGACATCCTCTTCGCTGAAGTCCAGCTCAAGCTCCAGCAGGGAAGTCATCTGGAGAAGGTCGTCCCGCAGTTCCTTCAGTTCTTTGGAAAAACCGCCTTTCAACTGGCTGAACGCCGCCCTGTGCGCCGCCTTGCCCTGAGCGGAAATGACATCGGCCACAGCCTCAGCCTGAGCGAGATCCATCTTGCCATTTACAAAAGCCCTTTCGGTGAATTCTCCCGGTCCGGCCATCCTGGCTCCGCAGTCGACCAGACGCTGGAGCAACCTCTCGACGATGTATTTGGAGGAATGGCAGGAAATCTCCACGGAATCCTCGCCCGTGTAGGAATGAGGGGCGTGGAAAACGCTGACCAGAACCGTGTCCAGTTCGCTTCCGTCATCTTCAAGCGCCACTCCATATCGGAGTCTGTAACCTTCGGTGGATGAAAGCGTAGCATCTCCGCAGCAGCGGATGACTTTGTCGGCTACGGCCAGAGCTTCAGGGCCTGAGACCCTGACAACGGCTATGGATCCTGCTCCCGGCACTGTGGCAGGAGCGCAGATGGTGTCCTCAATGTTCAGCATCACGATCAGTTTTCTTTTTGTTCAGCGAGGCCCTTATCCGGCTCAGCGACTGGGGAGTGATCCAGAGGTAGGATGCAATCTTCTTCAGCGGCACGTTCTGGATGAGTTCGGGATTGCCGTCCACGAGCGCGAGATACCTGTCTCTGGCGTTGCCTTTGGCTGCGAGCCAGACAATCTCATCCTCGAACCGGTAGGAGTGTGTCTCGAAAATCTTGCGGACGACGTTGGCGATATTCAAAGAGCCGCGGCACAAAGCCTCCAGGCGTGTCTTGCTTATCCAGAGCGCCTCGCTGTCGGTCTCGGCGGCGATGGTCAGCCGTGAAGGTTTCACGGCGTTGAAGCAGAACACATCCACCACGGCCTCGCCGCCGAAGCCGAACCAGACGACAACCTCCGGATCCCTGCCACCGATCAGACCGCTCCATATTCCTGATTCAAGAATATACAGGGTGTCATTGAATGACCCGCTCCTGACGATGGCGTCTCCTTTCTTGAAGGAAGCTTCACCCATCAGCGAGAGCAGTTCCTGCGCATCCTCCTTCTCAAAACCGTAATTACGGCAGAATATGTCGATAAAATCGCCCATAGTTTGCAAAATTCGGAATATTTGCGGTCATAACCAAAATTACCATTTGATAATTTCAGCAAGAGTTAAACCGTATAATCGAATCGCGGATTGTTTAAGATGTGAATATTAAGCCTATCTTCGCGCCCTTGAATAAAAAGGCAATAAATTAAATGAATGACTGGCAGCGCGGCAAGGACCTTTGCCGCCGATGTCACTAAGCAAATTCAACAATCACTATGAAACGTGACGCAATCGATTTCGGCTCGGACAGCATTCCGAAGCTCTTCAGAAAGATATTCATTCCGACCATCATCGGAATGGCCTGCATGGCGGTTATGACCACCATCGACGGGGTCTTCGTGGGCCACGGCATCGGCAGCGACGCCCTCGCCGCCGTCAACATATTCGCTCCGTTCTGGATGATAATGACCGGACTGGGCCTGCTTTTCGGCATCGGCTGCTCCGTCGTGGCCTCGATCCACCTGTCCCAGGACAACGAGAAGGCCGCTCGCATCAACATGACCCAGACCCTCATCTTCGGCATCCTGCTGACCGGCGCCCTGACCCTGATTGTGCACACGCACAGCACAGGCACGGCCTACCTGCTCGGATCCTCCGACAGGCTGCTGCCCTACGTGCTGGACTACCAGAAATGGCTCGCCTTCGCCTTCTGCGCCCTTTTCCTGCAGTCGGTCGGCCTTCTGATCATAAGGCTTGACGGCTCGCCGAAATACGCCTCGGCAGCCGCGGCCCTTCCATCCGTCATCAATGTCGTGCTGGACTACGTCTTCCTCTTCATCCTTCACAAGGGGCTGGAAGGCATAGCGATAGCCACGATGATCGGATGTTGGACTGGAGGTCTGATGGTGATCTTCTATATCCTCTTCCTGTCGAAGACGATGAAACTTTATCCGCTGAAGCTGTCCTGGAAGAGCCTCTGCCTCTCGGCCCGCAACCTTTGGTACCAGTTCCGGCTCGGAATCTCGGCATTCCTCGGAGAGATCAGCGTCTCGATGCTGATGTTCACTGGCAACTATGTCTTCATGAAGTACCTGGGGGAGGACGGGGTTGCCGCATTCTCGATCGCCTGCTACATTATGCCGTTCATCTTCATGACCGGAAACGCGATCTCACAGTCAGCCCAGCCGATTATCAGCTTCAACTACGGAGCGGGCAGCCATAGCCGCGTCGCGCAGGCCCGCAGGGTCTCGCTGCTCACGGCGCTCGGCCTTGGAATCATCATCTCGCTTGCCCTGGCCTTCGGCATCAAGTATGTCGCCGCCCTGTTCCTAAGCAAGGATGTCCCTGCATATTCAATTGCCACCGGCGGAGTGCCGCTGATGGCCGTCGGCTTCACCCTCTCGATCATCAACGTCGCGGCGATAGGCTACTACCAAAGCGTCGAGCGCGCCCTTCCGGCGACCATATTCTCACTCTCGAGGGGCATCGTGTGCCTTGTGCCCTGCTTCATCCTGCTACCGCTTGTTTTAGGCGTTCCGGGAATATGGCTGGCGCTCCCTGCGGCGGAGGCCCTTACCCTCGTCCTCATCGCCTGCTACCGCTTCCTCGGGAAGAAAAGACAATGAATATTCATTCGCTGAGAATGTGATATATTCATGCATATTTTCGCGCTAATTTCGTATTTTTTGCGTAAATTTGCTGCCCGAAACGAACTTGCTAATGCCCGTGGCGGATTCCATACATTCAACGGCAGTGCGTCGGCAGATGCACGACAAGGACGTTTTTTCCCTTTTGGATTTGACCGACCATTTCATCATTGTTTGAAATGGTCGTTTTTTTAGTAAAGCAAAGGCAACAAGATAAAGAAAATCTAATAAGTAAGATGAATTTAAGAAAAGGCGCGACACTTAAGCTGGAGAACGGAGCCGAGTTCCGTGGATTCTCTTTCGGCTACGATGGCCCGGCGGACGGCGAGGTGGTCTTCTCGACCGCTATGGTCGGCTACCCTGAAAGCCTCACAGACCCGTCCTATTCAGGACAGATTCTTTGCGTGACCTATCCGCTGATAGGCAACTACGGAGTTCCGCAGGAAGGTGCGGACGAACTGGGCATCTCGAAGAACTTCGAGTCGGAGAAAATCTGGGTTAGAGGACTGGTCATCAGCGACTATTCCTTCGACTACAGCCACTGGGACGCTGTCAAGAGTCTGGACGAATGGCTTAAGGAACAGAAGATTCCGGGAATTTTCGGAATAGACACCCGAGCCGTCACCCAGCTTCTCCGCGAGAAGGGTTCGATGCTCGGAATGATCGTGCCGGACGGCGTCGAGAAGGATTTTCCGATCGACGACCCGAACCTTGCCAACCAGATCGCCATCGTCAGCTGCAAGGAGGTCATTGAATACGGCAGCGGCTCCAAGACTGTCGTGATGGTCGACTGCGGAGTGAAGCACAACATCCTGCGCTGCTTTATGGAAAGGGGAGTGAAGGTCATCCGCGTGCCGTGGGACTACGACTTCAACACGCTTGACTACGACGGCCTCTTCATCTCGAACGGCCCGGGCAACCCGCAGTTCTGCAACGTCACGGTTGCCAACCTGCGCAAGGCGATGGAAGGAGACAAGCCTATTTTCGGAATATGCATGGGCAACCAGCTGCTTGCCAGAGCAGGCGGAGCCAACACCTACAAGCTTAAGTACGGTCACCGCAGCCACAACCAGCCTGTCAGGATGGTAGGAACGAACCGCTGCTTCATAACGTCCCAGAACCACGGTTTCGCCGTGGACGACAAGACCCTCGGAACCGACTGGGAACCTTGGTTTGTGAACATGAACGACGGCACCAACGAAGGCATCCGCCACAAGACCAAGCCTTTCTGCTCGGTACAGTTCCACCCGGAAGCGTCCAGCGGCCCTACCGACACCAATTTCCTGTTTGACGAATTCATCAGCAAGCTGTAAGAAGATTTTATGAAGAACACGAACATAAAGAAAGTCCTGATCCTGGGATCGGGCGCACTCAAGATAGGTCAGGCCGGCGAATTCGACTATTCCGGTTCGCAGGCACTCAAGGCTCTCCGCGAGGAGGGGATAGAGACGGTACTGATCAACCCAAACATCGCCACAGTGCAGACTTCCGAAGGCGTGGCCGACAAGATCTACTTCCTGCCGGTTTCCCCGTTCTTCGTCGAGAAGGTCATCGCCAAGGAACAGCCGCAGGGAATTCTCCTGTCGTTCGGCGGACAGACGGCACTTAACTGCGGCGTCGAGCTTTACGAGAAAGGAATCCTTGACAAGTACAAGGTGCAGGTGCTCGGAACTCCTGTCCAGGCGATTATGGACACGGAGGACCGCGACCTCTTCATAAAGAAACTCGACGAGATCGGCGTAAAGACGATCAAGTCCCATCCGGCCTCCAACATCGAAGAGGCCCGCAAGGCGGCCCACGAGCTCGGATTTCCGCTGATCATCCGTGCGGCGTACGCTCTCGGCGGACTCGGCTCGGGCTTCTGCGACAACGACGAGCAGCTCGAGGAAATCTGCGAGAAGGCCTTCTCGTTCTCACCGCAGGTCCTCGTCGAAAAATCCCTCAAAGGATGGAAGGAAATTGAATATGAAGTCGTCCGCGACCGCTACGACAACTGCATCACCGTCTGCAATATGGAGAACTTCGACCCGCTCGGCATCCACACCGGCGAGAGCATCGTGGTGGCTCCTTCCCAGACTCTGTCCAACAACGACTACTACTTCCTCCGCGAGCTTTCCATAAGAATCGTGCGCCACGTAGGGATAGTGGGCGAGTGCAACGTTCAGTTCGCCTACGACCCGGACGCGATGGACTACCGCGTCATCGAGGTCAACGCCCGTCTGAGCCGCTCCTCGGCCCTCGCGTCCAAGGCGACCGGCTATCCGCTGGCTTTCGTAGCTGCCAAGCTCGGACTCGGCTACGGCCTGTTCGACCTCAAGAACTCCGTCACCAAGACCACTCCGGCCTTCTTCGAGCCTGCCCTTGACTACATCGTCTGCAAGATTCCGCGCTGGGACCTCAGCAAGTTCCACGGCGTGTCCCGCAAGATAGGATCCTCGATGAAATCCGTCGGCGAGGTTATGGCCATCGGCCGCAGTTTCGAAGAGGCGATCCAGAAGGGACTGAGGATGATAGGCCAGGGTGCCCACGGCTTCGTCGGCAACAAGGAATTCCACGTGAGCGACATCGACGAGGCTCTCCGCGAGCCTACCGACAAGAGGATATTCGTGATTTCCAAGGCGCTGCGCGCCGGCTACACCGTTGACCAGATCCATCAGCTGACCAAGATCGACAAATGGTTCCTGAACAAGCTGGCCAACATCGTGGACACCTACGAGAACATGCACTCCTTCGACCGGATTGAGGATATGCCGGAAGAGCTTCTGCGTCTTGCGAAGAAGCAGGGCTTCTCCGATTTCCAGGTCCAGAGAGCCGTCTGGAAGGATGCCGGAAAGGCCGCCGACAACATGGACAAGGTCCGCGAGTACCGCAAGGCCCACGGCATAGTCCCTGTCGTCAAGCAGATCGACACCCTGGCCGCCGAATTCCCTGCGCAGACGAACTACCTCTATCTGACCTACAACGGCACCAAGAGCGACATCGACTACGAAAACGACGGCAAGTCCGTGATTGTCCTCGGCTCGGGAGCCTACAGGATCGGTTCCTCCGTCGAGTTCGACTGGTGTTCGGTGACCTGTCTCCAGACAATCCAGAAGCAGGGCTACAGGGGAGTGCTTATCAACTACAACCCTGAGACCGTCTCCACCGACTATGACATGTGCGACAGGCTCTATTTCGACGAACTGACATTCGAAAGAGTTATGGACATCATCGACCTCGAATGTCCGCACGGTGTCGTGGTTTCCGTGGGGGGACAGATTCCTAACAACCTGGCGCTCAGGATGCACAGGCACAATGTCCCGATCCTCGGAACTTCGGCCGAGGACATCGACAAGGCCGAGGACAGGCACAAGTTCTCCAGCATCGTGGACAGCCTCGGTGTCGACCAGCCTGAATGGAGCGAACTTACCACGATAGAGGATGTCGACGAATTCATCAGGAAGGTAGGCTTCCCGGTTCTTGTCAGACCGTCATACGTGCTTTCCGGTGCGGCCATGAACGTCTGCCACGACGAGGAGAAACTCCGCCACTTCCTGAGCCTCGCCGCGGAAGTCTCCCAAGAGCATCCGGTCGTCATAAGCAAATTCTACACGAGAAGCAAGGAAATCGAATTCGACGCTGTCGCCGACGGAGGCGAAATTCTTGCCTACGCGATCTCGGAGCACATTGAATATGCCGGCGTGCATTCTGGCGACGCGACCATACAGTTCCCTCCGCAGAAGCTTTACGTGGAGACTGTCCGCAGAATAAAGAAGATTGCCCGTTCCATCGCCGGAGCTCTTCACATCTCCGGACCTTTCAACATCCAGTTCCTCGCCAAGGAGAACGCCATCAAGGTCATCGAGTGCAACCTGCGCGCTTCCAGAAGCTTCCCGTTCGTTTCCAAGGTCCTGAAGATAGATTTCATCGAACTTGCTACCAAGGTTATGCTCGGACTCCATCCGGCGGCTCCTCAGAAGAGCGCGTTCGACCTGGACTATGTCGGAGTCAAGTCTTCGCAGTTCTCTTTCGCCAGACTTGAGGAGGCGGATCCGATGCTCGGCGTCGACATGTCATCGACAGGTGAGGTCGGATGCCTCGGCGACGACCTGAACGAAGCGATCATAAAGTCCGTGCTGTCGGTAGGACAGAGGGTTCCGGAGAAGAGGATTCTGCTTTCGACCGGCGATCCGCTGCAGAAGGCCGATATGCTGATGGCCTGCCGTCTGCTTGTCGAGAAGGGCTACGAACTGTACGCGACCGGAGGCACCTACAAGTACCTCGTCGAGAACAGCGTTCCGGCCACGAAAGTTCTCTGGCCGAGCGAATGCGACAACCCTAACTTCAAGGGCAGGTTCAAACCGGCACTGGAAATGATTCAGAACAAGGAAGTTGATATGGTTATCAATATCCCTAAGAACTTCTCGGCTCTTGAACTTTCAAACGGCTACAAGATCAGGCGTGCGGCAATCGACTACAACGTCACGCTCTTCACCAACGCCCGTCTGGCCACCGCCTTCATCCGTGCGTTCTGCTCGACTTCTCCGGACGACATTCAGATCAAGTCCTGGGACCAGTACTAGCATTGAATCAAATAATGACAAAAGAGGCGGCCGGAATTTTTCCGGCCGCCTCTTTTATCATCCGCACGGACGTGCCGCGCGGCGTTTCGATTAATAGTCGTAGTACTTGGCATCACGCGGTGTGACCTTGTTCATGTTCTCAAGCAGGAGTTCGTTCGTCTTGTACTCGTCCATCAGCTGAAGCATGAAGTTCATCGCCTCGACAGGATTCATGTCAGCCAGAATCTTGCGGAGAATCCAGATTCTGTTGGCCGCCTCGCGGCTGTAGAGGAGATCGTCGCGCCTTGTGCTTGATAGGACAAGATTGACGGCAGGGAATATCCTCTTGTTGGCGAGCGACCTGTCAAGCTGAAGTTCCATGTTGCCGGTGCCTTTGAACTCCTCGAAGATCACGTCGTCCATCTTTGAGCCTGTTTCAGTCAGCGCGGTGGCGAGAATCGTCAGCGAACCGCCTCCCTCTATATTCCTGGCCGCACCGAAGAATCTCTTCGGCTTCTGCAGGGCGTTGGCGTCGACACCGCCGGTCAGCACCTTGCCGGATGCAGGCTGGACAGTGTTGTAGGCCCGCGCCAGACGTGTGATGGAGTCCAGAAGAATGACGACGTCGTGACCGCATTCCACAAGCCTGCGGGCTTTCTCCAGCACCATGTTGGCAACCTTCACGTGCCTTTCCGCAGGTTCATCGAAAGTCGAGGCCACTACCTCGGCCTTGACGCTCCTGCTCATGTCGGTAACCTCCTCAGGGCGCTCGTCGATCAGAAGCACGATTTCGTAGACTTCCGGATGATTGTCCGCGATTGCATTGGCGATTGACTTCAGGAGCATCGTCTTTCCGGTCTTAGGCTGGGAGACGATCAGTCCGCGCTGTCCTTTTCCGATAGGCGTGAACATATCCACGATTCTGCAGGAAGGGTCGTTGAAATGTCCGTGTCCGAGAAGGTTGAACTTCTCGTCCGGGAAAAGCGGGGTCAGGAAATCGAACGGAACGCGGTCGCGGATGTAATCCGGAGTGCGGCCGTTGATGTACTTGACGCTTACAAGTGGGAAATACTTGTCACCCTCTCTTGGAGGACGGATTTCACCGGTAACGGTGTCTCCTGACTTGAGCGCATTGTTCTTTATCTGTCCCTGGCTGACATAGATGTCGTCAGGGGAGTTGAGATAGTTGTAGTCGGATGAACGCAGGAAACCATATCCGTCAGGCATAATCTCAAGGACTCCGGTGGCCTCCACCGTGCCCTCGAATTCAGCGTCAGGCGCCTTCGGCTTCTGGTTCTGGTTCGGATTCTGCCCTTTGCCCTTCGGCTTCCAATATGACTTGGAATCGTCCTTAAGGTCATCGAACAGCTGATGTATGAACTCCTTGCCGGTTACCGGCTTGCCGGAAGACTGCCGGTCCTTTTCGTCATTCTGTCCGTCAGCGGCCGCGCTCTCGTTCTCGGGAACGTTGGCCGCAGGTTTTTCGTCAGCCATTTTTCCCTTTTTAGGATTAGGCTGGGCATCGGCCTGAACATTATTGTTGTTCTGCGCATTGCCGGCGGTTTCCTGCTGCGGCTGCTGTTGCTGTTGTCCCGACTTCGGCTTTCTGCCGCGCTTCTTCGGAGCCGGCTTGCCTGCCTGCTGCTGTGGCTGCGGCTGCTGATTCTGTTCATTCGAAGCCGTCTGCTCCGTTTCGGAAGGCGTCTGCGGCGCAGTTTCCTTCACTTCAGCCTTGACCTGTTCCGCATTGGCTTTCGCACCGTCATCCTTCTTGCTGCGCTTAGGCTGCTGCCGTTGTTGCTGCGGCTGCTGATCCGCATTCGCCTGCGGTTCCGCCACTGGGTTCTTGCGCGGTCTGCCGCGCTTTGCCTTCGGCCTTTCTACAGGCTGCTGCGACGCTTCTTTGGCCTGTGCATCCAGAATCGCGTATGCAAGGTTTTCGTCCGTGATTTTTTTGATGTTCTTGATCTGATGCTCCTGCGCTACCGTCTCAAGCTGTTCTCTACCCATCTGGGTGAGTTCGAATAAATTATAAGGCATAATTGTTCGTATGAAATCCGATGCGTCACGCAACCGGATGAAAATCGAGAAAAAAAATAAATTGTGGACTTTACAGCATCGGCGCACTTCACGCGCCTGGCTTGTAATCTCCCGAATTGTCTTAAAGTTTCGCAAATATAAAGAAATTCCCGCAAACATCCAAATGCGGGAATTTCAAATCTTCGCTAAACGGACTAGTTGTCCCAGTAGCTGGTGCTCTTCTTGAACCTGAGCAAGTCAGCAAGCGCTGCCGCATTCGCCGAGATGAGGAATGAATACGACTGATACATTCCGGTAGGGACCCAGGAAACCGAAATGTTGAAGCAGTGCAGGTCGTACCGGAACGAGAACTGGGTCGTGGTCATCTTCATTGCTGTGAAATCCCAGCCGGTCTGTGCCTGCATCGACATCTTTGGAGTTATCTGCACGTTGCCCTGGATTCCGAGAGTCTGCGTGTAGGTGTCGTTCCTGACCCGCTGGTTGTTTGTGAAGTTGTACGCACGGCTCAGGCTGAAGGAGTAATTGAAGTTCACGCTCCACGGCACGTCAGGATTGGTGTAGTACAGCCATCCGCCAGGGATATATTCACCCGTGACAGGATGATAGTAGATTCTCCTGTAGTAGTCGGCGCTGCTGCTTGAGCCGCCTCCGCCGTTTCCCTTGCCATCGGCCGATTTCGAGCCGTCGTTGCCCTTCAGCGAGCCTTTGCCGGACAATGAATATGACAGCGAAGCGCTGGCATTCGTCAGACGCAGCGGAACACCCGTCTCGACGAAGTTGAACTTGCTCACCCTCTTGCCTTTCTCATCGATTGCGTAAGGATCGAAGTTAAGGTTGCCGTTCAGTCCGAGCTTGCCGAACACGGATGTGGACATCGTGATTCCGACGTTGTTCATGTTCAGCGAGTCGGCCAGGAAATTGTAGCCTGTGGAGATGTTGAACTGGTCCAGAATCTTGACTTTCTTCGAGCCGGTGCCTGTCGTGTCCTTCGCATCCCTGACCTTGGCCTCCAGATTGTTGCCTATGGTAAGGGTCATCGTGGCCGACTTGCCCTTGCTCGGGGCGGAGTTTATCTGGCCCTGGTAAATGTTGTAGTCGTAGGAGCGCTCGACTCCCAGAGTGTCCACGTAATTCAAGGTGCGCCAACCGTTGAAGGCCTTGCCCTTCTCCGGACTGAAGCTCATGCTCATGCTCGGAGAGATGACGTGCCGCAGCGCCTGGACCTTGTGGTACTTGCCGAAGTTGTACATTCCGTACAGACGGGTGCTCATCGACACGGAACCGGAATAGTTGTGCGTGGTGCCGAAAGTGCCGAACTGCTTGCCCATCTCCGTCTTGACGCTGTTAGTCTCCGGATCGAAATACGCTTCGCTCTTGCGGAAGAACCAGTTCATTCCGTAGTTGACGTTCGGCGTGACGTTCAGGTACTTGAACAATGTGAAGTCAGGGAGTCCGATTGTGAAGGTGTGCGACATTCCATTCTGGAACTTGTCCATGAATCCGGGTTCGCCGAATTCCGACGACTTGAAGTTCACCTTGTTCTGCAGCGACGTGTTGTAGGCCAGCGAGAACTTCTCGTAGAACCTTTCCTTTCCCACGCGGTTCTTGATCTTGAAAGGATAGAACCTGGACACTGAGAATGTCACATTAGGCAGGGTGAAGGTGTAGGAACTGTCCCTGGAATTCTGGCTGTGCAGGGCGTTGACCGAAAGGTTGAATTTCCCGTTCCAGTTTCTCGAGAACGAGATGGAGGATGAAATCTGGTTCTGGAGCGCTTCGGAGACCGACCTTGAATTGTAGCGGCTGTTGGAAGGGCTGGAGAAGTTGACTGAGGCCGAGAATGACGTTCCCGGATGAGCCTTGGAGTCCTGGGAATGCGACCACTTCACTCCGAAGTTCTTGCTCTGGAAGAAGTCCGTGCTTCCTTTTTCTCCGGTCTGGTCAACGGAATAGTTCAGGGAAAGGTTTCCGCTGAACTTGTATTTCACCATATACCTTGAATTAAGGTCCACCGCCCAGGAACCGAGAGTGTAATAGTCTCCGGTGAGGGACATGTCGAAATAGTCACCCAGCACGAAGTACATTCCGGCGTCGCGCAGGTAGAATCCGCGCGCATTCTCTTCTCCGAAGGAAGGCATCAGCAGACCGGTAGCCCTGTCCGGACGCTTGGGGATGAAGCCGAATGGCAGTCCGATAGGCAGGTCCACGTCCTCCACGACCAGGTGTGCGGGGCCGAACACTGTTTTCTGCGAAGGCTTGGTGACCACTTTGGCCGATGACATCTTGAGATAATAGTGCGGATGCTCGAGGTCACAGACGGTGTACTTCCCCTTGGTGATGTTTATGGACCTGTCAGGCATCATCTTGATGTTCTTGCCGTGGAGTATTCCGTCGTCCTCCTGCGTAATCATGTTGGTGATCCTTGCCTTGCGGGAGTTGAAATTGTAACGGACTTCCTCCATATTGAACGTCTGATTGCCCTGGGTCATTTCAGGCTGGCCCTTCCATTCTCCCGAAAGGCTGTCGTAGACGCCTTTCGCGAACACGGTTCCGGTGGCCATATCGTATTCCATGTATGCCGCCCTGAGCTTGAGGTTCTCGTAGGTGACTTCCACGTCACCCCAGTAGTACATCTTCCTCTGGCCGTTGGAGAAATCCTGTCGGACGGAATCCTTCGCCCCGGAGAAAGCCGGTCTCGTGAGCGAACTCTTCTCAAGCAACGAAAGGGAATCCGCCCTGGCGATGGAGTCGGCTCGGTGCGCCGAGTCCAAAGCCATCGTCAGCGAGTCCTTGAGAATCGGGACGGAATCGAGAACAGGAAGGGAGTCCTTGGAAAGCGCAAGGGAATCTTTAGGAGTCCGCTTTGCCGTGTCCTGGGCGGAGACTGCGGCGGCTTCCTTCAGCAGGCGCCTGTTCCTCCTGACATCCTGGCCGAACATCGTCAGCCCGGTGAGGCCGATGATCGCCGAAATCAGGATAATGTCATATGTATGCTTCTTGAAACGCAATTATTTTCTAAATTTGCAAAAGACAAATATACTACATATTTTGAATATACTCCGCAATTTTCTTGCCGTTGTCACGGCAATGTTGGCTACGGCGGCCTGTTTTCAGGCCACCGCACAGAATCCGTCATCCTCTCTCAAACTTTCTACGGTTGTGATAGACCCCGGGCACGGCGGCAAGGACGCCGGCTGCATCAGCCCGAGCGGAAAAACTCTTGAAAAGACGGTAGTACTTGACATTTCGGCAAGACTCGCCGCGAAGATAAGGGCCGGATATCCCGGCGTAAAAGTCATAATGACCAGGAGCGATGACACTTTCGTTACGCTGCAGGGACGTGCCGACATCGCCAACCGCAACAATGCCAACCTGTTCATTTCCGTGCACGTCAACTCAGTGGAAGGCAAGAGAAGCGGGCCGAACGGCTACTCCGTCCACATTCTCGGCCAGTACACAAGCAAGAACAAGGACCTTTATGCGGGGAATATGGAAGTCGTGCGCCGTGAAAACTCCGTGATCAAGCTCGAAGAGGACTACACCACCAGATACGAAGGCTTCGACCCGAGCGACCCCGAATCCTACATATTCATGAACCTGATGCAGAACGCCTACCTTGAGCAGAGCTTCAAGTTCGCCCAGCACGTTGACAAGGAGATGAAAGGCGGCGCCATCGCGCAGAGCAGGGGAATATCACAGGATCCGTTCTACGTGCTCTGGAGAACGGCGATGCCTGCAGTGCTCGTGGAATGCGGCTTCATGTCCAACACTGCCGACCGCTCCGCTCTGATCACCGAAAAGGGGAGGGAGAGGATCGCGTCGGACCTCTATGACGCGTTCAGGAAGTACAAGAAGGAATACGACGGAAGCGAGGCGCTCGTAACGGAGAAGGACGAAAAAGAAGCCTTCGAACCGGAGGAAACCACACCCGCCGCCTCTGCAACCTCTTCATCCGTTTCTGAATATGATTCCGCAGAAACGACTGGTACAGAAGAAAATGACATCATATTTGGAACTCAGGTACTTGTTTCGTCTAAAGATATGTCATCAAAAGACCCTTTCTTCAGGGGGAACGATGTGAAAAAGTACCGCGACGGACGCGTCTTCAAGTACGTCATCGGATTTTCCGGCGATCTTAAGACCGCAAAGGCGAATTTCACCGGTTTCAGGACCGACTTTCCGGATTCTTTCCTCGTGAAAGTCGAAAACGGCGTTTTTTCAAGGGTGAAATAAGCGTTTTCAAGCCCTGATTCCGCCCATTTCGATGTGGTTCCCAAGCCATTACGTCATTTTGAAAAATTCAAAATGAACCAATACTGATTACTCGGCACTTAGAGAAAAATACATTTTATAATCAATTGATTCCCAAATTATTCAAATAAAACAAATCGAGCGGACCGTTAACTCATATAAGGAAAATAAAAATCAAAAACAATAGAAAAAAAATATTTTTGTGAATTAATTTTCCCCAACTTTGCACAAGCAAGAAAGAGGGGATTGACAACCCTATCCGAACAACAGCTTTACTTGTGCATATAATATGGACGAACAGGGAAAACATATTTCCGTGTGGAACGAATGTCTCCGCATCTTCGAGCAGAACATCGAACCCAAGCAGTTCGAGGTCTGGTTCAAAACCATAAAGCCGGTTTCGCTCGAAGGCAGCACGCTGACGCTTGAGGTCCCGACGGACTTTTTCAGGAACTATCTTGAGGACACATTCCTTCCTATAATAAAGATGACTCTCCGCAGGGTCATCGGCCAGGACGCGAAGCTTCTCTACAAGGTGCATCCTGTCCGCACGGAGAAGGCTATGGTCTTCACCGCCGCGCACGGCAATGTTCCGGAGAACAAGCCCGTCGCGATCAACACGTTCCAGCCGTCCAGCAACTCTCCGAGTCCGTTCGTGTTTCCGGGCATCCAGAAGCTCAGGATCAATCCGAGGCTGAATCCGGCCTACTGCTTTGACAATCTTATAAAGGGGGAGTGCAACCGGATAGGCTACAACGCTGGCCTGAGCATCTCCGAAAAGCCGGGCAAGACTCCGTTCAACCCTCTGTTCATCTTCGGCGGCCCGGGGCTGGGCAAGACGCATCTTGCGCAGGCCATCGGCATCGCGATTCACGAGGCTTATCCTGACCTTGTCGTGCTCTATGTGACCGGCAACGAGTTCAAGACCCAGTATGTCAACGCCGTGAACGTGCAGAACAAGCTGACCAACTTCATGGCCTACTATATGAGGATCGACGTTCTGATAATGGATGACGTGCAGGAACTGATCGGCCCGGCTTCGCAGAACGCTTTCTTCAACATATTCAATCATCTTCACCAGTCCGGCAAGCAGCTGGTGTTCACCTCGGACAGGCCTGCGGCCGAACTTATGAATTTCGAGGAGAGGCTGCTTTCCCGCTTCAAGTGGGGGCTTTCGGTGGAGCTGTCCAAGCCGGACCGCGAGACGAGGCTTGAAATGCTCCGCGCAAGATGCGCAAGGGAAGGTGTCCAGGTTAGCGACGAGGTGCTCGACCTCATCGCCGGAAAGGTAAGGTCCAATTTCAGGGAACTGGAAGGCACGCTGATTTCGCTGATAGCCAACGCGACGCTTTGCCACAAGGAGATCACCGTGGATCTCGCCGAGCGCATCACCTGCAACATCGTGGGCGAATCGCAGAGCGAAGTGACCATAGACAAGGTGCAGGAAGTCGTCTGCGACTATTTCAACATCACTCGGGAGACCCTTCTCTCCAAATCCAGGAAGCGCCAGATCGTGCAGGCGCGGCAGATTGCGATGTTCATGAGCCGGAACCTCATAGGGGGCTGCTCGCTGGCAACGATTGGTATGGAACTTGGAGGCAAGGACCACGCTACGGTGCTGCACGCCTGCTCCACGGTCTCGGACCTGATGACGACCGACAAGTCGTTCAGGCAGTATGTCACCGACATCGAGAAGATGCTCGTACCGGAAGCGAAATAAGAGCGTTATGACTTCAGAAAAAGTACTTTCAATCTTCAAGGAGATTACCCGGATTCCGAGGGAGTCCGGCCACGAGGAGCCTATGACAAGGTTCCTCGAGAAATTCGCAAAAGACAGGAACCTCGAATGCAGGACGGACGCCGTCGGCAACGTCTGCATCGTCAGGGAGGCTTCGGCAGGGAAGGAGAATGTCCCTACGATAGTCCTTCAGGGTCATCAGGATATGGTCTGCGAGAAGATCGCCGGTTCACGCCACGATTTTCTCAAGGACCCTATCGACTATGTCATCGAGGACGGATGGATGGTGGCCAAGGAGACCACTCTTGGAGCCGATGACGGAATCGGAATCGCCACCATGCTCGCCCTTCTGGAGAGCGACCTTGAAATGGGAAGGATAGAGTGCGTGTTCACGATTTCAGAGGAAACCGGAATGGACGGCGCGTTCGGGATGCAGCCCGGATTCTTCACCGGCAGGACTCTCATCAATCTTGACTCCGAGGATGAGGGGTGGATGTTCATCGGCTGCGCCGGAGGACTTGACACAAAGGCCGTCTTCCGCTACGCTCCCGAGGATCTCCGGCCCGGCTACCGCATTGTCCGTCTTGAAATAAGCGGGCTTGCTGGCGGTCACAGCGGTGACGACATCAACAAGGACCGCGTCAACGCCGTTCAGGCGATGAGCCGCTTCCTCTTCTTTGAATACGCCCACGGACTCCAGGTCATACTGTTCAAGGGCGGCAACAAGCCGAACGCCATCGCGAGGGAGTGC
>CAVCDF010000129.1:0-25070 GCA_963600795.1 Anaerotignum sp.
GGTTGAGGTCGACAACCTTGCGGACAGCCTCGACATCGAGGTCGAAGATCGTCTTCTCAGGCGGTACGGTCGCAGCGGCCATGTTTCCGCCGGCGGCGTTCAGCAGGATGTCGATGCCGCCGTACTTGGCAACGATTTCCTTGCAGTTGGACTCTAGAGTCTCCTTATCGAGAACATTCGTAGGGAAGAAGCAGGCCTCTCCGCCTTCGGCTTTAATCTCTGCGACGATGGATTCGCCTTTTTCAGCGGCTCTGTCAAGGTCCAGAAGAACGACTTTCGCGCCCTGGGCGGCAAAATACTTAACGATGGTCGCGCCGAGAACCCCGCAGGCTCCGGTCATCACGACAACTTTTCCCTTGATGTCAAAAAGATTTTCCATTGTATTTCATTTATTTAACTGGCATTTCAATTATTTGACAGGCATCGACTCGATTACCTTCGTGTTTACTTCATTCAACTTTTTTTCGTCCATTTTGACGACCTTGCGGTCGTAAGTCATAAGACCGTTGACCTCGCCTTCGACATCCGTGGTCTGGGTGTAGACCGCGCCGCAGACTCCCTGCTTGACAAGACCGGTCAGCTGCTCGGCGAATTTCGCGTACTCGGCAAGTACTTCTTCTCCGTTCCTGTACTGTACATAGCCCCAGTTGCGGTCGTTCTGCCAGAGGTGACCCTCAACAGGCAGACCTATGCCGCCATATTCACCGAGGACATTCGCCATCTTCGGTTCCCAGAGGTACATAGCCGGATAAGGATAGTGGTGGTTGTCAAGCACGTCGCCGCAATCAGGCTCCCAGTTGCCTCCAGAAGACATATTTATCAGTCTGGTCGGATCCTGCGCCCTCGTGAACTCGACGACGGCCTTGGTGTCGAATTGGCTCCAGGCCTCGTTGAACGGAATCCACATCACGATGCAAGGGAACTTCTTGACCTGCGCGATGATTTCGCCCCACTCCTTGTAGTAGTTGGCCTTCGCCTGAGGAGTGGCCGGGAAGTCGGTCCCCTCATTATAGTTGCGGGTACCCCACTTGTTGCCGTTGTGGGAACCGAAGCAAGGCATATCCTGCCAGACAAGCATACCTAACTGGTCGCAGTGGTAGAACCAGCGGGACGGTTCGACCTTGATGTGCTTGCGGATCATGTTGAATCCGAAGTCCTTTGTCTTCTGGATGTCATATCTCAGGGCCTCGTCTGTCGGAGCGGTGTAAAGTCCGTCAGGCCACCAGCCCTGGTCAAGAGGTCCGTAGTTGAACAGAGGCTGGCCGTTTAGGGCGATGAGCCTTGTGTTATTGTTCTTTCTGAACAGCGAGACCTCGCGCATCGCGGTGTAGCCGTTCACCTTGTCGATGACCTTGCCTCCGCGGATCACTGCGATCTCAAGTCCATAAAGATACGGAGAGTCCGGAGACCAGAGGGAAGCCTTCCCGACAGGAAGCGTAACCGTACCTCCGGGAACCGTCTTTCCCTGCGCTATGGCGGCGGAACCGGCATTTTCAGTCGAGTAGCCTATTCCTCCTTCAAGAAGCGTAACCTTTACCACATCGCCTTCCTGAGCGCTTTCAGTCGTGACGGTCACATCCACAGTGCCCGACTTGATGTCCGAAACGGCGTAATAGTCAGTTATATGCGCCTTGGCGACAGGCTCGATCCAAACGCTCTGCCAGATTCCCGACACTGCGGTGTACCAGATTCCGCCCGGATCCTTGACCTGCTTGCCGCGCGGCTGGAAATCACAGTCGGTAGCATCCAGCACCCTCACTTCCAGCTTGTTGTCGCCGCTCTTAAGATAAGGAGTTACATCGAACGCGAAATGGGTGTAGCCGCCGGTGTGCCTTCCGACCTGGATGTCGTTGACGAACACGTCAGCCTGCCAGTCGACGGCCTCGAAGTTAAGCATCAGCCTCCTTCCCTTCCAGGCGGAAGGGACCTTGAACGTGGTCCTGTACCAGAGGGCGTCTTCAGGAGTGAAGGTCTTTCCCACTCCGGAAAGCGAAGACTCAACGGCGAAAGGAACAAGGATGTTTCCGTCGGATTTCTCCGGCTTGGCGGAGTTCTTCGAGGTTATTGAATATTCCCACAGTCCGTTGAGGGATTTCCATTCCGGGCGGACCATCTGAGGTCGCGGGTATTCCGGATGGACGTTGGCCGGAGAGACTTCCTCGGCCCATTTTGTCTTGATTCTGTCTCCCGCAGGGGCCCACTGCTGAGCTGATGCCGCAGAGATGAAGGCCAGCGTCGCAGCAACGACGGAAAAGAGTCTGGTTTTCATAACGGATTATGCTTGGTTTACTTTATGAGATTGCCCAGGATGGACCTTGTGAGTTCCCTCGTGACAGTGCGGGTGGCGGCCGAAGTGGCGCTCTTCACCACTTTGGACGTGCCGCTTGTCCTGGATTTGGTCTTCTTGCCGGTCACCTTGTTGGACACGGCCGTTCCGACGGACGTAGCCAGGGATGCCGTCACCGCAGTGAACACGGCCTTGCCGATCTTGCCGAGCAGCCCGCCGCCCTTCTTCGCGGTCTTTCTCTCCTCAACCTCCGCTTCTTCGGCGGCCTGAGCCTCCTGCTCCTCCTTCAACTGCTTTTCCTTCTCGGCGAGAAGGACTTCGAAAGCGCTTTCTCGGTCAACCGGAGTGTCATACTTGCCGTAGATTCTTGAAGACTTGACGATCGTGTCCCTCTGAGACCCGTCTATCGCACCGATCTGGCTGAGCGGGAAGAGTATCTTCGCTTTCCTGACGATGCCCGGAGCGCCCTTCTCGTCAAGGAATGACACGAGAGCCTCGCCGGTCGCGAGATTCGTTATGGCCTCTGCCGTGTCGAACTCAGGATTGGCGCGGAATGTCTCGGCAGCCACTCTGACAGCCTTCTGGTCCTTAGGCGTGAAAGCTCTGAGCGCGTGCTGCACCCTGTTGCCGAGCTGGCCCAGGATGCTGTCCGGAATGTCCGTAGGACTCTGAGTGACGAAATAGACTCCGACTCCCTTGCTGCGGATCAGGCGCACTACCTGCTCAATCTTGTCGGCCAGAGCCTTAGGGGTATCGTCGAAGAGCATATGCGCCTCGTCGAAGAAGAACACGAGCTTAGGCAGATCCCGGTCGCCGACCTCCGGAAGAGTGGTATAGAGTTCGGACAGCAGCCAGAGCAGGAACGTCGAATACAGTTTCGGCTTGAGCATCAGCTTGTCAGCCGCCAGCACGCTCATCACGCCCTTGCCGCCTTCGCAGGCGAGGAGGTCCTGAATATCAAAGGACGGTTCACCGAAAAACTTGTCGGCACCCTCGTTCTCCAACGTCAGTATGGACCTCTGGATGGCTCCGACGGAAGCCGAGGCTATGTTGCCGTAGGCCGCTGAATATTCAGACGAATGCTGCTGGACGTAGTTCAGCATCGAACGGAGGTCCTTGATGTCGAGCAGGAGCAGTCCCCTGTCATCGGCAATGCGGAAGACGATGTTCAGGACTCCCTCCTGGGTTTCGTTCAGTCCGAGTATGCGGCTCAGCAGCTGTGGCCCCATCTGGGAAACCGTGCACCTGAGCGGATGCCCCTGCTCTCCGAAAACATCGTAGAAACGCACCGGGCAACTCTGGAACTGAGGATTTTCTATCCCGAACTCAGGCATTCTCTTCTCGATGAATCCGCTGAGCTTGCCGGCCTGGGATATCCCCGAAAGGTCTCCCTTCATGTCGGCCATGAAGCAAGGAACTCCGGCCTGGCAGAATGTCTCGGCCATAACCTGCAGAGTGACAGTCTTTCCGGTACCGGTCGCGCCAGCGACAAGTCCGTGCCTGTTGGCCATCTTTCCTACTATGGAAACCGGGCCGTCAGAACTGTGGGCTATCCAAAGCCCGTTTTTGGAATCGTACATTATCGGTCCTCCTGTTTTAGTGAACAAATTTACAAAAAAGCGCTGACAACAAGCGGTCATTCAGCCTTCAAATCACGGCAAAAGAATGAAAAGTGCACTCTTCCGTACTTCTTTTCCTTGACGAAGTCCGGATGTTCCGTAAAAGAGTGCTCATCGCCATGTTCAAGAATAAGATAGCACCCGGGGTGCAGTATGTCCCTGGCGAACACCTTGTCCGGTATGGTCTCAAGTCCTTCGAGCGCATATGGCGGGTCTGCGAAGACGATGTCAAACTTCTCACGGCAAATGTCCAGAAAGTCGAACACGTTGTCCCTCACTGCGGTCACATTGTCAAGGCCGAGCCTTTTGGCTTCGGTCTTTATGAAAGAGGCGTTCTCCCTGGCCATCTCCACGGACCAGACTCTGCCGGCTCCCCGGGACGCGAACTCGAACGCAATCGCCCCGGTTCCGCCGAACAGGTCCAGAACCTTGAGATCTTCGAATTCATATTCATTGTTCAGCACATTGAACAGCCCCTCCCGGGCGAAATCCGTCGTGGGCCTTGCCTTGTAGCCCGCCGGCGGGTTGATTGTCTTGCCTTTAAGGCGTCCTCCTATTATTCTCATCGCAATCCCGTTTCAGGTAAAATCCTTTTCAGGTCAAATCTTTTCCACCGACCGGAAGTAACGGTAGAGCGACATCTCCATCTCGTCCGACAGGGGCGTGCGGAAATGCACGGACGAGACTTCCGGATTCATCTGCAGCCTGCGGATCGCCATAAACAGGAAATACTCGGCCGTTGTGAAGTCTGCGGCACGGAACACGTTGGCCAGCAGAAGGTTGTCCCCCTGCGCTATTCCAAGGTGCAGATAGCCTCCGCCGAAAGAGGCCACGATCCTGTTGTGCTCGGAAAGCCTTCCGAGATCCTTCAGGATGTAATACATCTCCGGCAGCACGGGGACTGAGTTTCCGTCCCCGTCCTTGACTGCTGCGGAAATCGCTCCGGACAGCATCTCGCCGATGGAAAGCGAGTAGACAAGCACGGCTGAATATTCAGGCACGGGGATTCCGGCCACCGCGTCACCGCTCTCCAGGGCTACGGTCTCGGAAAGAAGCTCACCGGCAGACGCCTCGCAGTAGAAAGCGGATGGGACCAGGGCCACCTTTGGAGTCAGAAGCGAAATCTCCACCGAACCGTACCTGTGCTGAAGTTCCGGGACTGTGAAGACGGTGTCGGCACCGAGCCATCCGGAGCTGCGGCCGTCCACTTTAAAAGAATATCCATTCAAGCAGACTTGAATGGATATTCCCTTCAGATATTTCTGTGGATTCTGATGATCCATACTCAGTGTCAGGATTACTCCCAGTTGCCGACGTTGTTGTTAGGAGTGGTGACGCTGCCGACCTGGAGACCTTCGTAACGTCCCTGGTCCTCAAGTTCGGAAACGAGGTTGACGATCAGCTGGCGGTCAAGTCCGTTGAGAATGGACTTCCAAGGCATCTTGGCCTCGAACAGAGGCACGTTGACTCCGGAAACCTTCTTCACGAGAGCGTCCATCTCGACATTGGTAACTTCGGCGTTGCCGGTCTCGGCGATGGCGAAAGGAATCTTGTCGATGTTGTCGATGTTGAAGTCAGTCCTGCTGCGGAAGAGAGTGTCCCTTACATTGACCTTGTTCTGAACCGAGAACACGAGGTTCTTGTCACCCGCAAGATAAAGTTTGTAGAGACCTTCGTCAGTGATGCCCTTGTGGGACTTCTTGACTTCACCGGTGTGGGCTACCGCAACGGAATCATCCTGGGAGCCAACCTGCATAAGGACAACCATCTCGCCGGTCTTGTAGAACTGCTTGAGAGTGTCGAACGATGCCGTGAACTTCTCGTTCACGCTCTTGTAGGCAACCTGCAGTTCGCGGATGTCCTTCAGCTGCTGCACGGCAACCTTCTTTCTCGCCTCCTTTTCCTTGTCGAACCTTACCGGCTCCATGATGCCGTCATAGATCTTGTAAACCAGAAAAATGGCGCAAAGCGCAAGGACGATGCAGATAATCGTTTTCAGTGTCTTGTTCATTATTCTTTGTGTTTATGATTAATCCAAATATGCTGAAAAGGCCTAATGCCAATTCTTGACAAAGTTAGAAAATTGATTTATGAAAAGCAATATAATATTTGTAATTTTGCATTCAAATATGAAAGATATCGACATTTTAGACTCTCTTGCCGGTTCGGCAAACCGGATTTCCATCGCCGTCCACACCCATCCGGACGGCGATGCCGCCGGTAGCGGGACCGCGATGCTGAGTTACCTTGAAGCCAGAGGGAAAGATGCCGTCCTGATTTTTCCTGACAGCCTTCCCCACAATCTTTCATTCATCGTCGGGAAAGTCGGGAAAGACAGAGTGATGACTTTCGGCGAAGACGGAGCGGCGGCAGCAGAACGCGTAAAGGACAGCGACCTCATCTTCTGCCTTGACTGCAATTCGTTCAACAGGACCGGCGGAATGGAGGACTGCCTCCGGGCGTCCGGAGCGAAGAAGGTTCTGATCGACCATCATCTCTTTCCGGAGACGGAATCATTCGACCTGGTCTTTTCGGAGACCGAGATTTCATCAGCCTGCGAACTTCTCTACAGGATCCTTATGGAAATGCCTGACATCCGGGGAGACGCGACCCGCCTGCCTGCCGTCTGCGCCGCCGCGCTGATGACCGGAATGACGACCGACACGAACAACTTCAACAACTCAGCGTACCCGAGCACTTTCAGGATGGCCGGAGAACTGCTGCAGGCAGGAGTGGACAGGAACCTGATCCTCTCCAGGCTCTACAACAACGAAAGGGAGAACAGGCTGAGGCTGCTCGGCTGCCTTCTGAGCGAGAAACTGAAGATCACGTCCTGCGGGGCGGCCTATATAATCCTGGACAAGGCCACACAGGAAAGATTCGGATTCCTCAACGGCGAAAGCGAGGGATTCGTGAATATGCCTCTGTCGGTGGCCTCGGTACGCCTGAGCATATTCCTCACCGAAGATGACGGCTTCTTCAGAGTTTCAATCAGGTCGAAGCGTGGAACGTCCGCCAACGCTCTGGCCCAAAGCAAGTTCAACGGCGGAGGGCACGAGCTGGCCTCAGGCGGCAGACTGTACATAGGCAAGGATATCTCCTCGCCTGAAGAAGCCGAGGCATACATCTTGAAAGCGACGGAAGAGTTTTTAGGAAAATGAACAGGAAGATTGTCATAACGCTTGTCCCTATCCTGGCCGTCCTGGCCTTTGCCGGGTGCACCAAGAAGGAAATCGAGGAAGCGTACACCAAGCAGGAAGAATACATCGAAGCCATAGTCAAGTCGCTGACTTCTTCGAATCCCGAAGCCGCGGTCGACTATCTGGACGGAGTCGTCAAGGTGACCGTAGCGGAAGGCGAAGGCGAGGCCCTGGACGGAAACGGAGCGGTTTCCTTCTACTACGCCGGGCATTACCTCAACGGCAACAGCCTTACGTCGGGCAATTTCTTCTTCACCAACTACGATGTCTACGGAAAGTCGATGGACTGGGAAGTTTCCGACAGCAGCGTGTTCACCGTCAAGACAGTGAACCTCTCGGAGGACAAGCTTGTCGAAGGGCTCAGGACCGGCATAGTCGGTGTGAAAGGCGGCGACGAGTGCTATGTTCTATTCAGCGGGAAGCACGGTTTCGGGAAGCACAGGACCGGGCCGGTTCCGGGAAATTCAGGATTGGCCTACCATTTGTGGATAAAGAGCGTCGCCAACGACTGACGGCAAAACATCACGACCAGTGATTACTAAAAAAGATAAAAGATTTGACAAATGAACATATTCAGTAAAGGAATCACCCCCTTCCTCTGCGGGCTGGCCGCGGCTATAGCAGTGCTGCCGGGAGCCTGCGTAAAGGAAGAGACGACAACGACCAACGGTGACAACAAACTCCAGTTCGACGCCTGGATGAGCGTGCACTATCCTGACGCGAAGTCTTCAGGACTCGGAATCTACATCATTGAAGACCAGCCCGGAGCCGGGGAGGCGGTGACTGACGACGACTACTTCCTCTTCATCAGATACACCGCCACGGACCTTGACGGCAACATCGGCGGCACGACGGAGGAGAATGTGGCCCAGCAGGCAGGTTCTTACGATACCGGCACCTACTACGGACCGTCCATCGTTCTGAAGAACAAGTGGATGACACAGGCCGGAATCCTCGATATGCTCGACGGGATGAAAGTCGGAGGGACAAGGAAGGCGATCATACCCGGATGGCTCAACGTGGCTCTCGATGATAACGAAGACTACTCGACCGCCGAGGAATATCTGGACAACAAGACAGGTTCCAACGCCATCTACACCCTGACCTTGATAGACAAGACCGACGACATCTACAAATGGGAGACCGACTCTCTGGAAAGATACACCGACATCCACATGAACGGGGTGGATTCCACGATGTACGGCTACTACTACCAGCAGCTGGTGGCGCCTTCAGACACCACGACCTTCCCTACGGACACGACCTTCTACATCAACTACACCGGAAAGCTTCTGAACGGCAAAGTGTTCGACACTACGGTAAAGGACACCGCGAAGTTCTACGGAATTTACTCGTCATCCACCACCTACGAGCCTAAGCTCGTGACGATGAAAGAGACCTACACGAGCATCACCATCCAGTCAGCAAGTTCCACAAGCTCCGAAGGCAGCACGACCATCTCCGGATTCTCCTACTGTCTTTCCAAACTGAAGTCGCACGAGAAGGGTGTCTGCGCATTCTACTCCGGGCTGGGCTACAGCTACAGCGGAAGCGGCAACGCCGTCCCTAAATACGCTCCGCTCGTCTTCGAGATAGAAGTGGTGGACAAACCGTAAACGCCGGGCATAAATAACAGACTATGACGAAATCAAATACGGCTCCTACGGAGCTTGGAACCGAGAGCATAGGTAAATTGCTCAAGAAGTACGCAGTCCCGGGCATAATCGCCATGACTGCGTCTTCTCTATATAATATGGTGGACAGCATCTACATCGGACATATTCCCGACATAGGCTCGCTGGCCATATCAGGACTAGCGGTGACGTTCCCTCTGATGAACCTCAGCACCGCGCTCGGCACTCTGGTGGGAGCCGGCGCCGCAACGCTCATCTCGGTCCTCCTGGGGCAGAAGAACTACAAGATCGCCAACAAGGTGCTTGCCAACTCATTCACCCTGAACTGCATCATCGGACTCCTGTTCACGGTTGTCTGTCTGATGTTCCTCGACCCGATTCTCGGTTTCTTCGGAGCGAGCGAGAACACGCTCGTGTACGCCAGGGACTATATGAAGATCATCCTCTACGGCAACGTCATCACCCATCTGTACTTCGGACTGAACAACATCATCAGGTCTTCCGGCAACCCGAAGATGGCTATGGGACTCACATTGTTCACGGTCATATTCAACAGCATCCTGGACCCGATCCTGATTTTCGGATTCGGAATGGGAGTGAAGGGAGCCGCCATCGCAACCGTCGCCTGCCAGGCCATCTCGCTCGTGTACTCAATCTACTACTTCACAAAGAAGGACAATGTGCTTCAGATCACGAAGTCCGTGTTCCAGGTCGAATGGAGAATCGCCAAGGATTCGCTGGCAATCGGCATGGGTCCGTTCCTGATGAACTCCGCCTCCTGCATCGTCGCTATGTTCATCAACCAGCAGCTCTTCAAGTACGGCGGTGACCTTGCCATCGGAGCCTACGGAATCGTAAACAGGATCAACTTCCTGTTCGTGATGATAGTGATGGGGTTCAACCAGGGAATGCAGCCTATTGCCGGCTACAATTTCGGAGCCCGGAGATATTCCCGAGTCAAGGATGTCTTCTTCAGGACTTCCATGTGGGCCACGCTCATAACGGGCTTCTGGTTCATCGCGTCGGAATTTTTCCCGGGACTGATGGTGAGCATATTCACTAATGACGGCGCTTTGAAGGAAGTTGCGGAAAAGGGGCTTAAGGTGATGAACCCGATCGTGCTGATAGTAGGCTGGCAGATGGTTTCGACCAACCTGTTCCAGAGCCTCGGAATGGTGAAGAAATCCATATTCTTGTCGCTCAGCAGGCAGCTTCTGTTCCTTGTGCCGCTGCTCTATCTGCTGCCGATCTTCTGGAAGATCAACGGAGTCTTCCTCGCGTTCCCTGTCGCGGACGCCCTGGCCTGCATCACGACTCTCATAATGATCCACGCCCTTGTCCGGAAACTCAACAGACTGAAAGACGGAGACGAGCCTACGATTCTCGGAAGTACAATTTCATAAGCACAACAGACGATGAACACTGACAAAGAAAACATAATCATCAACATAGGCCGCCAGTTCGGAAGCGGCGGGAAACTCGTGGCGAAGAAAATCGGAGAAGTGCTGGACATCCCGGTCTATGACAACGAACTCATCCTGAAGGCCGCTGACGAGAGCGGCTTCAGCAAGGAACTCCTTGAACGCAGCGACGAAAGAAGAAGCATATTCAGCCTCTCCTCATTCTTCGGCGCCGGACGTTTCGGAAGCGCGCAGAACTACGTAGGAGACAGCGAGCTCTTCAAGATTCAGAGCGAAGTCATCCGGAACATCGCCGCCAACGGCTCGGCGATATTCGTCGGAAGGTGCTCCAACTACATTCTCAGGGACATGAACTGCCTGGACGTGTTCATCTCTGCTCCGATGGAAAACAGGATCAAGCGGGTGGCGGAAAGGATGGGCATCAGTCCCGAAGAAGCTGCGGGCAAGATAGAACGTCAGGACAGGACCAGGTCCACCTACTACAACTTCTTCACGTTCGGCAACTGGGGAGCGGCGTCCGACTACGACCTCTGCATCGATTCTTCGAAACTGGGGATAGACGGAACAGCGGATTTCATCATCGGATTCGGTAAAAAGACAGGACTCATCAGGTAATATGTCCGGTTCCAGAGTCAGAAGCAGATTGGCAGTCCCGGCAATCGTCGCAGTCGCGGCGGCTGCAGTCATAGCCGTAGTCTCATCTGGAGCATCCAAAGAAACGGTTCCGGAGCAGCCGGTTCCGGCCACGGTTGACCTCAACGCAACTCTCACGAACGAGATGTCGGACACTTCCGTGCTTGCGGGCTTCGACCGCAAGGTCAACGACTACCTTACCTACTGGGCAATCAACGGGGCTTCGGTGGCTGTCATGCGCAACGACTCCCTGCTTTATGCGAAGGGTTACGGCATAGCGGACACCGGCAAGCAGATGCAGCCAGGCAACATACTCAGGGTGGCCTCGGTGTCAAAGCTCATAACGGCGACAGGAATAATGGTGCTTCAGGAAAGAGGTCTGCTCTCGCTCAAGGACAAGGTCTTCGGTCCGCAGGGGATTTTGAACGATTCCGTCTACGTCGCAGCCATCAAGGACTCCCTGTACCGCAAGATCACTGTGGAGGACCTGCTGCGCCACAGAGGCGGATTTTCCAAGAAAGGAGGAGACCCGATGTTCTCCACCAGGTGGATAATGATGCAGAACGGCTGGACCAAGGTGCCGACCCAGGAACAGCTGATGGTCGTGCAGCTCAAGAGAAGACTGAAATTCGAGCCTGGGACGTGGCAGGAATATTCAAACTTCGGTTACCTCGCCCTGTCGATGGTTATCGAGAAGGTGAGCGGAACGGACTACGAAACCTTCATTCAGGAGAATGTGCTGCATCCTGCAGGCTGCATAGGGTTCAGAATCGCCGGAAACTACTACGCCAACAAGTATCCGGAAGAAACCCGCTACTACGTCCAGCACGACGACGAACCTGCAGAGGAGTTCAACAACAGCGGAAGGAAGGTGACGCGCTGCTACGGCGGCAACAATGTCAAAGGACTTTCGGGAGCAGGGGCCTGGGTGGCGTCCGCTCCGGAACTCGCCCTGTTCGTGGCATCAATCGACGGCAAGCCTGAAATTCCTGACATCATCAGCAGGGAAAGCGTGGATGCGATGACTGAATATTTCGACGAAAACACCTACGCGCTCGGCTGGAACGACACAAAGGACGGCAACTGGACACGCACCGGGACGTTCGCCGGGACAAGCGCGCTGATCAAATATTTCTCTGACGGCGAGTGCTGGATCTTCATCTCCAACACCAGCACCTACAAAGGTCCGGGTCTGGCCCGGCACACCGCCGGACTTTTCGATGCCCTTAGAACGAAATATTCCTCGAAGTTTCCTTCGAGGAATATGTTCTGTCCGCCTCAGCAGGAGACACCCGACGATGCGGAGTGGTTTGACTATTGATTGAGCCTATCCGTTTGAATCAGCCTATTTGTTGACGAACATCACCGCTTCGGCGATGGAGTTCAGTTTGGTGTCAACGCTGTCCGCACGGCTTGCAAGCACGCAAGGAGCGGTCGTTCCGACCAGCATACCAGCCTGCTTTACTCCCTGACAAAGTTTTGAATTCGTCTTCCAGAACACGTTTGCGGACTCGATGTTAGGGAACTCGAGGCAGTCGGCGTCACCGGCAACCGGGCTGACAAGCTTCTTGATCTCCACGGACTCCTGATCTATTGCCACGTCGAGAGCCAGAGGGCCGTCGGCGATGCAGCCCTTGATCTGGCCTCTGTCGGCCATCTTGGCAAGAGCGGCGGCCTCCATGCAGGCCGGCATCGAATCGAGAACCTGCTCGGAAGCGGCGATTAAGGCGAGCTTCGGTTTTGCGATGCCGAATGACTTGGCCACGCTGACAAGGTAGCCGGCGATCTTCATCTTCTGACGGAAGTCAGGAAGAGGAATCACAGCCATGTCGGACAGGAAGAGAAGCTTATGATAGTTAGGGGACTCGAGGACACCTACGTGGCTCAGCACGCCCTTAGGAGGAAGAAGTCCGGTCTCCTTGTTCAGAATCGCGCGGAGGAATTTGTCCGTGGAGCAGAGGCCCTTCATCAGCACGTCACCCTGACCGTCGTGAACAAGCTGCACGGCCTTGGCCACAGCCTTGAGTTCAACAGGCTCGTTGATGATCTCGAAGAGATTGACATCGATGTTGTTCTTCTCGCAGGTCTCCTTGATGAGATTCTCGTCACCGACAAGGGTAACCTTCACGAAGCCCATCTCTGAAGCCTTGGCGCAAGCCTCGATGGTATGCTCATCGACAGCCCACGCAGCGACCATTTTCTTGCATACGCCGTTGGTCTTGAGTTCGGCGAACACATCTGCGAATTTTGTAATCATTGTATTCTGTGATTAAAAGATTTCCATTCCGAAATTTATTCCTCGACGCTCTGCACAAGGTGCATCGTGTCACGTGCGATGACCAGTTCCTCATCAGTCGTGACAAGGGCGACCTTGACCTTTGAATCCGGCAGGGAGATGACGGTGTCGACTCCCCAGGCGGTGTTGGCTTCGTAGTCGAAGGTCAGTCCGAGATAGGAGAAGTTCTCGCAGACCCTGCGGCGCAGACGGCTGTTGTGTTCGCCGATGCCTCCGGTGAAGAAGATTGCGTCGACTCCGTTCATCTCGGCCACATAGGCTCCGATGTACTTGATCATCTGGAAAGCCAGCATCTTGAGGGTAAGCTTGGCCCGGCGGTCGCCGTTGTTGGCGAGGTCGTCCATCTCACGGGCGTCCGAAGTCTTTCCGGAAACTCCCTGGAAACCGCTCTTCTTGTTGACGATGGTGTACATCTCATCTGGAGTCAGGCCTTCCTTCTTCATTATGTAAAGGATGGCGTTGGCATCCACGTCGCCGCAGCGGGTGCCCATGATAAGGCCCTCGAGCGGGGTGAGACCCATAGAGGTGTCGATGGACTTTCCGTTCTCGATTGCGGTGATTGAACTTCCGTTGCCGATGTGGCAGGTGATGATCCTTGACTTGTTCACGTCAAGACCGACCATCTCGGCTCCTTTCTTCGCCACGAACTGATGGCTTGTGCCGTGCGCGCCGTAACGGCGGATGTGGTACTTGTCATAGTACTCGTAAGGGAGACCGTACATGTAGGCGTAAGCCGGCATCGTCTGATGGAAGGCGGTGTCGAAGGTGACGACCTGAGGGACTGAAGGAAGGACAGCCTGGCAGGCCCTGATGCCAAGAAGGTGGGCAGGGTTGTGCAGCGGCGCGAAGTCGCAGCAGTAGTCGATCTTCTTGATGACCTCCTCGTCCACGATGGCGCTTCCTGAGAAGAAGTCCGCTCCCTGCACAATTCTGTGGCCGACGGCCTCGATGTCATCGAAAGACTCGAGGACTCCGTACTCCTTGTCGACGAGAGCGTCGAGAACTATCTGCATTCCCACAGTGTGGTCAGGCACAGGAAGGTCTTTGACGACTTTCTCCCTACCGGACGGGGTATGCTGGAGTCTGCCGCAATCAAGGCCGATTTTCTCAACTATACCTTTAGCCAAAAGATCATAGACGTCATCGTTCTTCATGTCAAGAAGCTGGTACTTGATGGAAGAACTTCCGCAATTGATAACAAGAATAATCATTCCGATTGAGATTTATATGAATATCTTGGCAAAGATACGAATTTTATAACTATTTTTACCAAAAATAAGGGACAGTGGTATGGATGCGGCGAGAGACATTGCAGGGATCGGTGTTCCGTTTGCGGCAGGCGCCGCAGCGGGTGCGGTACTGTACCCGTTCCTTTCAGGCAGACTCCACCTCACGGCAGCAATCCTCCCAGCCGTTCCGGTCGGGCTGATTCTTTTTTACCTGTTCCGTCTCCGCCGGTCCGATGCCGGCAGCCACCGAAGCGCAGAACTGTGGACTGTCATTCCGGCGTCGTTCTTTCTGGCGGGGATATTCTGCGGAGTGAACGCCCTGCTTGCCCAAGGCATCCCGGTCTGGGAGAACAATCCGGTCAGCAAAGCGGCGGACAGTGCGGTAACATACCTCAGAGCCGCCATCGACTCGATTCCTTACAGTTCCGACACCACGGGACCGCTCGTCAAAGCTCTGCTGACGGGAGACAGGAGCGGCCTCACGAAAGACATCACAAGGATATTCAGAGACAGCGGCGCCTCGCACCTCCTCGCTCTTTCGGGTCTGCACCTCGGCGTGATCTACCTAATTCTGATCCGCCTGGCAGCACCGCTGGGCAACGGACGGCGGGCGAGAATCCTGAAATATTCATTGATTGTAGGGGCTGCGGCATTCTACTCCATAATGACAGGAGCCGCACCTTCCATCGTCCGCGCACTGCTCTTCATCATCCTCAACGAGACCGCGAAGCTGCTGGGAAGGAAGAGGGAACCGGCCAGAGTGCTCTTCACCGCGCTTACAGTCCAGCTCGCTCTGAAACCGGGCGTGATAACATCCGTCGGATTCCAGCTGTCTTACCTTGCGATGGCGGGAATATTCTTCCTCTTCCCCACCCTGGACAGAATCTATCCGTCCCCTGCAGGCGGCGGCAGGCCAGGATTCGATCCGTTCAGGAAAATCTGGAGCGCCGCCGTGCTGTCCATCTCCTGCCAGGTGTTCACCGGCCCGCTCGCGTGGTACTACTTCCGCACCTTCCCTGAATATTTCATCCTCACCAACCTGATAGCGCTGCCACTGACAAGCGCGATCATGACCCTTTCGGTGGCCACAATCGCGCTGACTTGCTTGGGAATATGTCCGGAGTTCCTCGTAACGCTGAATGACGGCGCTATGCAGGCGCTCGTGTTCAGCCTTGAGGTCATCTCCAGCTTATAGGGACTTCTCTACTCTTTGACATCGGGCATATGGATGCGCGTGGTGCGGATTCCGTAGATGCAGACGAAGATGAAGCAGATGAACGGCAGGACAAACGAAGCGTTCACGCCCGGCAGAAAGCCCACCTGGCCCTTGTCGATGATCCAGGCCTGGAGAGGCGGCAGGACTGAACCGCCCAGAATTGCCATGATCAGGCCGGCGGCTCCGAACTTGGCGTCGTCGCCGAGGCCTCCGAGGGCGATACCGTAAATCGTCGGGAACATCAGGGACATGAATCCGCTGACTGCGACGAGGCAGTAAAGGCCGAGCCTGTTCTGCAGGAAAATCACGCCGGCCGTGGCCAGCATTCCACCTATTGCAAAGATTGTCAGGAGCTTGGAAGGCTTGAGATACTTCATCAGCCAGGTGCAGAGGAATCTGCAGGTGACGAACAGCACCATAGCAACGATGTTGTAGGTCTGGGACAGAACCTCGGCAGACTGCTCGTCCATACCTTCATTCATGAATACTCTCGTGCCGTACTGGATGATGAAGGTCCAGCACATGATCTGGGCGCCCACGTAGAAGAACTGGGCGACCACACCCTCCCAATAGCGGTTGCGGTGGAGAAGTCTGCTCAGCACAGGTCCGATGTTCATATCGTGGTCCTTGTCAGCGTTCTTCGGCATCTTCGACACAAGAATCAATATGAACATCACGAGAATCACCAGGCCGACAATCCAGTAAGGAGCCGTCAGCACATTCAGATCCGCCTGCTTAAGCGCCTCGAACGAAGAATCGTCGAGCAGAGCCCTTTCAGCCGTGCTTCTCGGATCCATCCTCGCCTGGATGAAGTTCATCGCCACGTACATTCCCATCAGCGAGCCGATAGGATTGAAGCACTGGGCGAAGTTGAGCCTTCTGGTGGAAGTCTCCTCAGTTCCCATCGAGAGGATGTATGGATTGCAGCTCGTCTCAAGGAAGGACAGGCCGCAAGTCATTATGAAGTAGGCTATCAGGAAGAAGCCATAGACTCCGACGGACTTGGCCGGGAGGAACATCAGCGCGCCCACTGCGTACAGACCGAGTCCCACAAGCACACCTGCCTTGTAGGAAAACTTTCTGATGAAGATGGCCGCCGGGAAGGCCATGCAGAAATAGCCTCCGTAGAACGCCACCTGCACGAGCGAACCCTGGGTCACGCTCATCCTGAAGATCTTGGAGAACGCCTTGACCATCGGGTTTGTGATGTCGTTGGCGAAGCCCCAAAGAGCGAAACAGGTGGTTATGAGAATGAAAGGCAGGACGTAGCTGACTCCGCCTGCCTTTAAGATTGATTCACCTTTGCCTTTCATAGCGAAGGACTACTTGTAGATAGGGCCGAAGTTGGCGCAGGCACGGTAGTCGGCGCCCTCCTTGTCCATTCCGAACGCGTTCCACGCTGCAGGGCGGAAGATCTTGGAATCCTCTACGTTGTGCATGCAGACAGGGATGCGGAGCATGGAGGCGAGAGTGATGAGGTCCGCTCCGATGTGGCCGTAGGAAATCGCGCCGTGGTTGGCTCCCCAGTTGTTCATCACGCTGTACACGTCCTTGAACGCGTCCTTCGTAGGGTCGAGCCTCGGGGTGAACCAGGTCGTCGGCCAGGTAGGGTCGGTACGCTTGTCAAGCACGGCGTGGATCTCAGGGTCGATGTCCACAACCCAGCCTTCAGCGATCTGGAGAACAGGGCCGAGGCCGTCGACGATGTTAACCCTGACCATAGTTGCAGGGAAGTCTCCCTTCGAGACGAAATGGACGCTGAATCCGCCGCCGCGGAAGTAGTCCCTGTCGGCAGGCATCCACTGCGAGTTTTCCAGGCAGCGTTTCTCGTCCTCGTCGGTCATCTCCCAGAACGGTTTCATTACAGGCTTGCCCTCGGCGTCGGTGCTCTGTCCGCAGCCGTCCATAGTGGTGGCTCCGGAGTTGATGAGGTGGATGATGCCAGGGGCGGCCTTGCCGGTGAGTTCCTTGCCGGTCACTCTCTTGACAGCCTCAGGACTCCAGTAGGTCCTCACGTCGGAGAAGATCTGAGGGCGGTTGGTCAGAAGGTGGGAGAGCAGCATCGCGGTGCCGTTGAGAGAGTCGTTCTCGGTGGCGAGGATCGAAGGCTCGCGGCGGCCGTTCCAGTCGAAGTTGGTGTTGAGAAGGGTCTCGGTGAAGTCACCGTTCGGCATCCAGTCAGTCCACTGGCGCTGGCCCTGGAAACCTCCGGCGATGGCGTTGTGGCCCAACGACTCCTCCTTGAATCCCATTTCAAGAAGCTTCGGGTTGCCGTGCATGAGGTCCATCACGATGAGAGTCATCTTTACGACGAACTCCCAGTCCTTGTCTTTCTCCTCGCGGGTCTTCTGCTTCTCAGGACGGTTCTTGTCCCAGCCCTCGTTAGGCATGCAGTACTTCTTGACCCAAGCCATAGCCTTGGCATATTCGTCCTTGTCGTAGATTCCAAGGTCCATACGTCTGAGGATTTCGACCTCGTCGACGCTTTCGTTCCTCATTCCTAGGTATTTCTGAAAGAAATTGGTGTCCACGATGGAGCCGGCGATACCCATCGTCACGCTGCCGATGGAAAGGTAGGACTCGCCTCTCATCTCGGCCACGGCCACGGCGGCCTTGGCGAAACGGAGGATCTTCTCGGCGACATCGGCAGGGATCGAGTTGTCCTCAAGATCCTGGACATCGTGTCCGTAGATGCCGAAAGCAGGAAGTCCCTTCTGGGCGTGGGCGGCGAGGACTGCGGCGAGATAGACGGCGCCGGGACGCTCGGTGCCGTTGAAGCCCCAGACGGCCTTAGGCCAGTAAGGATTCATGTCCATCGTCTCGGAGCCGTAGCACCAGCAGGAGGTCACGGAAATCGTTCCTCCCACTCCGGCGCGTTCGAACTTGTCGGCGCAGGCTGCGCTTTCAGCCACGCGGCCGATCGTTCCGTCAGCGATTATGCACTCCACCGGAGCGCCGTCGCTGTACCTCAGATTGGAAGATATCAGCTTCGCGACATTTGCCGCAAGAGTCATCGTCTTTTCCTCAAGACTTTCACGAACTCCGCCCTGGCGGCCATCTATGGTCGGGCGGATGCCTATTTTAGGATGCTTCATCGTTTAATGATATTAGTAATTAATTTTAATGTCATAACAACCCTTTACAGGGGTGCGTAAAATCACTTTGTAAATTTACAAATTATTATCCGAAAATGGAACGGATTCCTCTAATAATCTCCCTGCACACGGCGACGGACAGCGACTTCGCGCGAATCGGCATCGGGCAGGATGCGTCTTTCCAGGCGGGGACGGCAGGGCTGCGGTCCGTTCTGGCCAGCACTCCCGGGGCAACCACCCGGCCCACTCCGGCCTTGGAGACCTTTGCGCCACAGCCGAACTCGAGCGGACCGTGGCAGAGCACGTCGGACGGATTCCGGACTGCCGAGAACACATATTCAGGAACAAGCGTCAGCGAAAGGTCGTAAAGTTGACAGGGAAGCGGGATGTCATTGTCCGGAGATAGCACGTCGCCTCTTCTGGACCGTCCTCCCGAAATGTTGTTCCCTGAAAGATCGGCGACAGTGCCGGCTATCACGGCTTTGTGGCGCAGGAACTCGGAATTCTCGAGAAGCGAAGCAAGAGCGTTCTCGGACAGGCGAAGGTCGTCGTCCATCCAGAGATAGAGTCCGAAACCCTCTGCGGAAGCCTTTTCCCAAACCTTCAGGCAGCCGTCCGGCCCCCCGTCATTCAGGAATTCTGAAAATGAATATTTCCTCTCGGCTTCAAGCGCATCCTTCTGTTTCCGGAATTCTTCATAGAATCCAGAACTTTCTCCTCCGTCAATAACGGTTATCAGAAGCGCAACATTGACCATAATGTCAGGAATCAAGTTTAAGCACGGCCATAAAGGCGCTCTGAGGCACCTGCACGGTACCTATCTGGCGCATTCTCTTCTTGCCTTCCTTCTGTTTCTCAAGGAGTTTGCGCTTGCGGGTCACATCGCCGCCGTAGCACTTGGCGGTCACGTCCTTACGAACCTGGCGTACGGTTTCGCGTGCGATGATCTTGGCTCCTATCGCAGCCTGAACCGCGATGTCGAACTGCTGGCGGGGAATCAGTTCCTTCAGCTTTACGCAGATCTTGCGGCCGAAATCGTAGGCGTGGTCCTCGTGGATGAGCGTGGACAGGGCGTCGGCCGGATCGCCGTTCAGAAGAATGTCCAGCTTGACAAGCTTCGCCGGACGGAAATCCGTGACGTGATAGTCAAAGGATGCATACCCCTTTGAAATGGACTTGAGCTTGTCATAGAAATCGAAGACTATTTCGGACAGCGGCATGTCGTAGGTCAGTTCCACTCTGTCCGCCGTGATGTAATGCTCTCCGACCAGCAGTCCCCTCTTGTCCATGCACAGCTTCATTATCGCTCCGTAGAACTCGGTCTTGGAGATGATCTGAGCCCTGATGAACGGCTCCTCGATGTGGTCGATGAGCGTCGGCGCCGGAAGTCCTGAAGGATTGTGCACATCCAGCACCTCGCCCTGGGTTGTGTAAACCTTGTAGGAAACGTTCGGAACCGTAGTGATCACATCCATATTGAACTCCCTGAAAAGGCGTTCCTGCACGATTTCCAGATGCAGAAGTCCGAGGAAACCGCACCTGAAGCCGAAACCCAGAGCCAGCGACGACTCCGGTTCATAGACGAAAGAGGCATCGTTCAGCTGGAATTTCTCAAGCGTCGACCTCAATTCCTCGAACTTGTCGGCCTGCACCGGATACATTCCGGCGAAAACCATCGGCTTCACCTCTTCGAATCCGGCTATGGCATTCTCGCAAGGCCTGTCAGAATGGGTGATCGTGTCACCGACCTTGACCTCGACGGCCCTCTTTATGCCAGATATTATGTAGCCCACATCGCCCGTGGAGACCTTTCCGGTCGGCTGGAGCTTCATCTTCAGTACGCCGACCTCTTCGGCTTCATATTCCATCCCGGTCGCGACGAACTTTACCTTGTCACCGGTCGAAACGGAACCGTTCAGCACCTTGAAATAAGCGATGATGCCACGGAACTGATTGAACACGGAATCGAAGATAAGCGCCTGAAGCGGTGCGTCGGGATCGCCGGTCGGAGCCGGAATCCTTTCGACGATGGCGTCCAGAAGCGGAGGAATTCCCTCGCCCGTGCGGGCGGAAACTTTGAATATGTCCTCGTGGCTGCAGCCCAGAAGATCGACGATCTGGTCGGCAACCACTTCCGGCTGCGCAGAGTCCATGTCTATCTTGTTGAGAACCGGAATGATTTCAAGTCCGTGGTCGACTGCCAGGTAGAGATTCGAAATTGTCTGTGCCTGAATACCCTGCGATGCATCTACCACCAGAAGCGCCCCTTCACAGGAAGCGATGGAACGGGACACCTCGTACGAGAAATCCACGTGACCCGGAGTGTCGATCAGGTTGAGAACGTACTTTTCTCCCTTGTAGACATATTCCATCTGGATAGCGTGGCTCTTGATCGTTATTCCCTTTTCCTTCTCAAGATCCATATCGTCCAGGACCTGGGCCTCCATATCCCTTGCGGAAAGAGTCTTGGTCAGTTCAAGCAGCCTGTCGGCAAGGGTGCTTTTGCCGTGGTCTATGTGCGCGATTATGCAGAAATTGCGGATATGCTTCATAAAAATATGCTTCTGTCGGGTCTTGCGACCTGTATAAATGCAAAAATTAAGAACGATTGCAAAAATAATGATTTTGTCGTACATTTGAAAGATGCTAGCAAATCGGAGAGGATGACGGACGATGACATAATCAGGCTTTACCGTAACGGCGAAACCGAAAAAGCGTTCAGTGAGATCATCGCTGCCTACAGCGAACGTCTCTACTGGCACATCCGGCATTTCCTCTGCTCCCACGAAGACACCGACGACCTTCTACAGGAAGTTTTCATAAAGGTCTGGACCGCCCTTCCGTCGTTCAGGGGCGACTCCCTGCTCTACACCTGGCTTTACAGGATCGCCACCAACGAAACGCTGAACTGGCTGCACAAGCAGAAGGTGCGTGCGGCCCTGAGGTTCGAAAGCCTTGACGCCAGGATGGTGGAGAAAGTCGACGAAGACCCTTACTTCAACGGAGACGCGCTTCAGCGCGCGCTCGTCAAGTCGGTACAGAAACTGCCAGAAAAGCAGAGAATCGTGTTTTCGCTGCGCTATTTCGAAAATCTTTCGTACGAGGACATTTCGGAGATTCTCGGGACTTCCGTGGGCGCGCTCAAAGCTTCGTACCACTTCGCATCCGAAAAAATCAAGACCGAACTCAAGAAATATTCATAGACAGAAAAAAGTTTAAACTTTCAAGTCAAACATTTGTCAAATAACCGTGCATGAAAAAAGACAACGACATACTGCAGAACGGGAAGAATCCCTACGGCGTTCCTGACGGCTACTTCGAGAGCCTGAGGGAGCGGCTGGATTCCATCCCTAGCGAAGGGGCGCGCTCAAAGCTTCGTACCACTTCGCATCCGAAAAAATCAAGACCGAACTCAAGAAATATTCATAGACAGAAAAAAGTTTAAACTTTCAAGTCAAACATTTGTCAAATAACCGTGCATGAAAAAAGACAACGACATACTGCAGAACGGGAAGAATCCCTACGGCGTTCCTGACGGCTACTTCGAGAGCCTGAGGGAGCGGCTGGATTCCATCCCTAGCGAAGGCGTCGGGGAATCTGGCATCGGCCTGTGGACCAGGGTCCGCCCGTACGCCGCCCTTGCCGCCTGCTTCGTCGCGGCATTCCTGGTCGGGAACGCGATTCTGAGGAACACAGCCGGCGACATCCGCTCCTCAGACCAGAGTTACTACGAATTCCTCACGTCCGAGGTTATGGCAGGCACCGCCCCGGAAGACATCTACAGGATCGGCCAGGTTGACTCGGCAGAGTCGGAAACCCTTTCCGACGAGGATGTCATCAACTACCTGCTGACAACCGGAGCGCAGCCGGAACACATTGAATATGTCAGACTTGCGGCCCTGAAATGATTACGATTATGAAAAGGATGATTGTCATGTTTGCGGCACTGCTTCTGGCCGCCCCGCTGTCCGGCTTATGGGGGCAGGACAAGGGAAAGAGCGACTGGCAGGAAAGATGGAAGGCAGAGAAAGTGGCTTTCCTCACCGATGCGATGGACCTGTCGTCAGCAGAAGCGGAAAAGTTCTGGCCTGTCTACAACAGATCGGAGAAAGAGAAGAAGGAAGCCTTCCAGAAGATGATCGCCGCCTACAAAGCCTTGGACGATGCTCTGAACGCCGGCAAGGACGAGGCCGAAATCCAGAAACTGCTTGACAAGTATCTTGACGCCCAGCAACTGGACAAAGGCATCAACAAGAAGTACACCGCCGAGTACCGGAAGATTCTGTCCGGCAAGAAGGTGGCTCAGCTCTTCATCGCGGAGGAAGAATTCAGAAGGCAACAGATTCACCGCCTTAAGAAGGATGACTGCAGAGGCGGTGACAGGAAGTGACAGATTATTGTTGGTCAATTGGTTAATGGTTAGTTTGGTTACAGATAATAATCTGTTGTAAGGGAAGCCTGCTGAGAAGTACGCTTCCCTTCATCGTCAAGCAGGGTCAGCAGTTCTTCAGACACCTGATCCACGTTTCCCCTTCTCCTGAACTGGACGACAAGCCTGGACACAGGCTTGCGTTCCACAGTCCTGATTCTCAGGATCTTCCACGGTTCAAACCCGTACATCGCCGCAAACCTCACCAGAGGTTTCTCCTGGTCGGCAGGCAAAATCAGCGAGACACGACCGTTCCCGCCGAGAACTTCGGATGCATATTCAATGATTTCGCGGTAGGACAGCATCTCGGCTCCGGAGGGGTCTTCCGCGTCACCCGTGTGCCGCGCGGAATTGCGTCTCGCGTCGGGAGCCCGGAGCGAATTGTCGTAATACGGCGGGTTGGAGACGATAAGACTGTAGCCTGACCGGGGAGCGCCGCCGGAAGCGCGGAAAGCCCGCAGACCCATATTCACGGACACGAGGTGCCGCGCCCACGGAGAGGCCGAGAAATTAAGGGCGGCCTCCTCTGAAGACGGGAGGTCGATGTCTATTCCTTGAATATTCCAGGACTCAGATGTTCCGTCAAGTTTCTGGGCGAGCATCAGGGCCACCGTGCCGGTACCCGTCCCGATGTCAAGCACATTCACGTCCGTCGGAAAAACGTCGGTGGCCGCACCGAGAAGCACTCCGTCGGTGTTGACCTTCATCGCGGAGCGCTCGTTGCGCACCTCGAACCTCTTGAATCGGAAAACGCTCATTCGGCAGTCCGGATTCACGGCTTTGCGATGCCGGCGGGATTTTCTTCCACGAACTGTCCGTCCCGCATGAAAAGTGAACGGTCGCACATCCTGGCGAGTTCAGGGTCATGGGTGACTATGACGACGGTCTGACCGTGCTTGTCCCTAAGGTCGAAGAACAGGCGGTGGATCTCGGACTTGGTTCTGGAATCCAGGTTGCCGGAAGGTTCGTCGGCGAAGAGGATTGCAGGCCCGTTGACAAGGGCCCGGGCTATGGCCACCCTCTGCTGCTCGCCTCCTGACAGTTCCGACGGCTTGTGGTCCATCCTTTCGCCGAGCCCCATCTCCTTCAGCAGTCCGGATGCTGCGCTGCGGGCGTCCTTGTCCGAGCGGCCGGCAATGAAGGCAGGAATCATCACGTTCTCGAGCGCGTTGAATTCCGGCAGAAGATGATGGAACTGGAAAACGAATCCTATCTTCCTGTTCCTGAACGCGGACAGTTCGTTGCCGCCGAGATGCAGGACGTCAGTCCCGTCGATCTCAAGACTTCCGGAATCAGGGGTGGAAAGAGTACCGAGAATCTGGAGCAGCGTGGACTTCCCCGCTCCGGACGCCCCCATTATCGACACGACTTCCGACTTGTCAACCTGAAAATCAATTCCTTTGAGAACATCAAGCTCTCCGAAACTCTTTCTTATGCCTTTCGCCTGTATGATCATATTCATTCCGTTGTCCTGCAGCGGAATTTTCCCGCGACGGGAATATTCCTGCGGCAGATGTTTCCTATGGCAAAAATAATGAATTTGATCCTAGCAACATTGTCCGTGACGGCAAAAGATAAGATTTTTTTCGATTTTTTTTGGGATTTAAGAAAAAAGGCATAACTTTGCAGTCCTTTCCAATGAGAACACCGGAAACGGGACGTTGTCCGGAAAGGCCTGAGGGGAAAACCCGAAGGAATATTCATCGGGGTGTGGCGCAGTTGGCTAGCGCATCTGGTTTGGGACCAGAGGGTCCAGTGTTCGAGTCACTGTACCCCGACAAACGAAGAGAAGGTGACTTGAAATCGGACAGGATTTCAGCCACCTTTTTTCATATCCGCACACATAATCACACACAGGTCATCCGACTGATGACAAGAAACAACCAGAAAATGAAAAAGTACTTGCTACGCGCCCTGCTTCCGCTCATTCCGCTTTTCAACATCAACATTGCCGCGACCTGCAATGCCGCTGCCAGAACCGGAGGCGAGCCTGCCGTATGCAGCTCTGCCG